>NZ_BCBD01000045.1:0-32999 GCF_001320345.1 Pseudomonas sp. NBRC 111127
GCAACTGGCCAAGTGGCAGTGCCTTGCATCAGCGGTTGGACGGGCTGTTGCCGCGGCTTACCGAATAACAGTCTGGAAACGCCAGCCAGTCACTGCTTCGGCCGGGCTGGCGAACCCGGATGCGCCACTGGTCCCCCTGCCAACGCACAATGGCCCAGGCAATGGGCCTGCGGTCCGGTTGCCCGGGCATCAGCAAATGGTAATGGTTGTCCAGCAAGTGCGCCCGCAGCGGCAACGCCTGGCTGCCTGCCACCAGAAAGTACTCCCGGCCCAGGCGGTACAGCCCAGCGGTGTCGGTTGGCTCGGCGTCAGCGGGGTACGTGGGCAGTTGGCACGCTTCGAACAGCGCCTGCAAGTCGGGTAGCCCGTCATGCCACAGCACCACCGAGTCCACTACCCATTCGCCGTCTTCGCGGCGTTTGACCGGTACCTTGGTATAGGCGTCTGGCATGCGCGGGTCTACTACCCGCCAGCGGTAGCCGTCGAAAGCGACCTGGTATGTAGCCCCGCTGGCATCCCTGATGTAGTAGAAGCTCAGGCCAGGGTACGGCGAGGGTTGCTCGTAGATACCTTCTTTGTGAATGCCATCCACGCGGTAGCGCAGTTTTTCACGGTTGATGTTCACGCTTGCCGAAGGCGGCAACTTCAGCGGTGGAGGCGAGGGTATTCCACGCAACGCGCGGCGCATCACGGTTGTTCCACCCAGGTTGTTGACGGCGTCGTTGGCGTAGGTGAAGGCGTCGACGATGTGCTTCAGTACCTCCGTGCGTTGCGCTTGCTTGAAGGCCTTGTGCGCATCGATCACCGACAGGATCGAACGCCCCAACGATACCGCCACCAGTGCCCGGTTGGGCAACACGAAGCTGATCAAGTCCAGAATGAGCGTCAGCCCGCGCAGGCCGAGCTCGGCCAGCAGTTCCCGCCGGGTGTTGGTGCTTGCATCGACCGCGGCCAGCATGGCATTCACTTCCGCGAGGTAGCGGGCCTGCTGGAAATCGCCGATGATCGTCGGGCGTTGTACATGGGGCCCCATGCCGCCTTTGGTCAGCCATAGCTCGATTTGCTCACGATCGGCCAGCGGCAGGCGGTCTTTCAGGTAATCGCGCAGGGCAGGTTGTTTGCGCAGGGTCTTGAGCATGTGCCGGGTATTGCGAAACTCACGCCAGGCACGGCGGTCCGGGGCGTCCGGGGTGTAGACGATGAAGCGGGCGAAGCCTGGGCTGTCTGGGGTGACCAGCATGATGCCTTGCAGCGTATGCCCACCGATCAGCAACTGGCGCACGCTCAGTTGCGCTACGTCTGCCTGTTGGCGCGCATGGCTTTGCGGGTATTCGAGCAAGGTGGTGATCCAGGCGAACCCGCGCTCGAACGGGTCTTCGAGAAGGTGGCCGGCATAGTGCGCCTTGGCCGCTTCAGCGCGCATGCGCGCATGGCTGATGGCGACATAACTGTCCTGCCGCCACTGTGCCTGCGGGGATGTCAGCAAGTGGGTGCGCAAGTACTGGCTGTAGCTTTCACCCACATCCAGCTCACGGACCAGCTGCTTGACCTGGCTTGGGCTGACGCCATCGACGGTCACGCCCTGCTTGTCGTGCACCCTCGCCGTCAACCAGTAGTCGATATCGAGCAAGCTGACGTTGATCAGCGCCAGCTCGTCGATGCGGTAGGTCTGCTGGACCAGCTCGATGCTGTCGCCAACCTGCGGGCGGCTGGCGACGGGTATCCACGGGCCGGTGATGCTGGGCGGCAACACGGGGCCTATGGGCCTGGCCAGGGTGACACTGACATACAGGCCGAGCGGGTCGATATCCAGCTGGTGACGTTGGCGCAGTTGGGTACGCAGGCGTTCACGCGTCCAGGCGAGCAGGCCATTGCGGTCGACGAATTGCTCAAGGCTCAGGATACCGGGTGCCGCCGCCTTGTCGATGGCGATCACCAGCTCTTGCAGGGTTTGCATGATGTGCGTGAGGCCCTGTGCCGAGGCGTTCTTCAGCCAGGCTGGCGAGTTGCGCTCCAGCAGCAGGCCGTAGCGTGTCTGTAGCGCAGAGCGGCTGTCGGCCCATGGCAGCAGATCGGCGGCCTCGGCCAGGTCCGCTGTCAGCTTGGGCCAGTCTACCGCCGCCTGCTGCGCAGCTTCCTGCCAGGCCTGGGTCAGCGCGGCGTGCTGGCCGTCGATCAAGGCCTGAACCTGTGCCTGAATCATGTCCTCGTTGAACCATTCATAGCGCAGGCGCTCGGCGTTGCGGGCGTTGTCGCGATCGTGTTCGTTGCTCATGTGCCGCAGCAGTGGCCGGCTTTGCTGCACGTCGTCCAGGCGTTCGCAAAGCTCGGTGTGCAGCTCGGCAAGGCTATCGAATGCTTCGATGCCATGGGACAGGCTGCACAGCAGCGCGTAGTCGGTGGTGTTGCGGGTGTCTGGCATGCGGCCCTCGGGCCCGCCTTCGACGATCACGAAGGTGCCGGGCAGGTAGCTACGCCAATTGGGTGTGGTGATGTCCAGTACGGGGCGGTAGATCTGCGGCCGTTGCGCGGCTGGTAAATGCTGGCGCTGCGAGGGCAGCGGCCTGTTGGCGCAGCAGGTGACCAGCTCGGCATGGCTCGAACCCAGCGTATGGTCATCGCTGCGCAACGCGATTTGCGCCAGCAGTTGCTGGCGCAGCAGCGTAGCCAGGCGTGCCCGCCGGCTTTCGCCGCTTGCGGTGCCAAGCCAGTACTGCGCAAGGTCGGCGAAGTAGCGCTGGCGTGCGTTCAGCAGCGGCAGCGACGGGTCGGGCGCGGGGGGTGGGGTGAGCAGGGCGCTCAATTGCGCATCGAAGGACTTGAAGTGTGTCAGGCTCATGGCGGGCTCCACGGTGAACAAACCGTGCAGCTTGGTCCCAGCTGTTGATACAGGCGTGTTAGCTGTTTACCTCATTTGCCGCTCAGCCCACGGAACCCGAGCCATGCCGGAATGCCCAGCCCCAGCCAGGCCAGGGCGTCCCAGGCGCCGTCCCCGAGCAGCGCGGCGAACAGGCCGGCTGCGCCCAGTGCGGCGATGAGCCCAGGCCAGGCGAAGATCTGCCTGGTGCTGCGTGACGTGTGGCTCACGGGCGCGCCCCCCTGCTGCTGCGCAGCTTGGTCCACCACAGGTAGAGGCCGCTGCCGAGCACGATGATGGTCAGCACGTCCAGTGCTGCCCACAGCACCTGCATGGGCCGCCCGCCGTAGTCGCCAAAATGCAGGGGTTGCGACAGGCCCATGGCATCCATGTACCAGGGGCGTTCGCCGACGGCGGTCACTTGCAGCGTGCGTGCATCGATCAGAACCGGGGTCAGCAGGTGCGAAGTGAGGTGCGTGGCACCTTTCATGAACACCGCGTAGTGGTGCTCACTGGAGAAGCGTGTACCGGGGAAGGCGATGAAGTCTGGGCGCATGCCGGGGGCGGCCTGTTCGGCGATGGCCAGCAGGTCGCTGGCCGCAGCGCGTTCGCCCAGCGGTGGGGCGTTGCGGTAGGGGGCCACCATCGCCGCCAGGCTGTCGTTGCGCCAGGCAGCGATCACCAGGTCGGACAGGGCGCTGATCACGCCGGTTACACCGACAGTCAGTGCCCAGGCCAAGGTGACGATGCCGATCAGGTTGTGCAGGTCGAGCCAGCGCAGGCGCCGGGATTTGTCGTGGCGCACGCTGGCGAAGCCCAGCCGGCGCATGAACGGGGCGTACAGCACGGTGCCGGACACGATCGCGACGACGAACAGCACGCCCATGAAGGCCAGCAGCAACTTGCCCGGCAGGCCGGCGAACATGTCCACGTGCAGACGCAGCATCAGCATCATGAAGCCACCGTTGGCGGCGGGCATGGCTACCGCTTCGCCTGTGCGGGCGTCGAGCATGAAGGTGTGCGACAGGTTGGGCTCGGTACCGGCGGTGGCGGCGGTGATGGCCACCACGCCGTCGGGTTGGTCTTCTTCATAGCCAAAGTACTGCATGACCTCGCCGGGGCGGTGCTGCTCGGCCTTGAGCACCAGCTGTTGCAGGTCGAGGTGCGGGGTGCCGGGCGGCATTTCGCGCAGTTCGGCGGCGTCGCCCAGCAGGTGTTCGAGTTCGTGGTGGAAGATCAGCGGCAGGCCGGTGAGGGCGAGCAACAGCAGGAACAGGGTACAGACCAGGCTGCTCCAGGTGTGGACCGCTGACCAGCGGCGGATGGTTGGGCTTTTCATCACGGTACCGTTTTTTGCCTGAGGAATTGGAGGGGGCTGCGCAGCAGCCCAATCGCCGGCAAGCCAGCTCCCACAGGTCAGCGCAGGTCCTCGGGCTCCTGATTTACCTGTGGGAGCTGGCTTGCCGGCGATTGGGCCGCAACGCGGCCCCGGCTCACTCAGAACTTGTAGGTGGCGCTGGCCACGACACTCCGCTCGTCGCCGTAGTAGCAGTAGTACGAGTCACAGGTGGAGAGGTAGTCCTTGTCCAGCAGGTTGGTCGCATTGAGCGCGACCGACGCCCCTTTCAGGCTGTTGTCCAGGCGGCCCAGGTCGTAATGCACCGAGGCATCGAACACCGTGTAGGCATTGGCCTTGCCCAGCCAGGTGTTGCCTTGGTCACCATAGGTATTACCGGTGTAGCGTGCCCCCAGGCCGATGCCGAAGCCGTCCAGTACGCCCGAGTGGAAGGTATAGTCGCCCCACACCGAGGCCTGCTGGTTAGGCATCAGTTGCAGGCGGTTGCCCTTGAACTGACCATCCTGCACTTCGGATTTGGCCAGGGTGTAGGCGGCAATCACCTTCAGGTTGTCGGTAACGTCGGAAACCGCTTCAAGCTCCAGGCCGCGGACTTTCACTTCGCCGGTCTGGCTGGTGACACTGGTGTTGCCGTCGTTGCTGGTGACCAGCACATTCTTTTGAGTCAGGTCATACACCGCGGCCGAGAGCAACGTATTTGAACCGGGGGGCTGGTATTTGACACCCAGTTCCCACTGCTTGCCTTCGGTTGGTTTGAACGACTTCAGTGGGTCCGCATCGGCCTTGCTGGCGGGCTGGAAAGATTCTGCATAGGACAGGTAAGGCACAAACCCCGAATCGAAGACGTAACTGATCGCCGCGTTGCCGCTGAAGTTACTGTCGCGCTGGGTGTTGGTAGCGTCGCCTTTGTTGAAGAACGTTGTACCGGTGTGTACCCAGTCCTCCCGACCACCCAAGGTCAGCCGCCAGTTGCCCAGCGCCATCTGGTCCTGCACGTACAGGCCGGTCTGAATGGTTTTCTGGTCGTAGTCGTAGTAGGCAGTGGAACGGTCCGGTCTGCTGATCGGCAAACCGTAGACCGGGTCGTTGACATTGATGGGCGGCGCAGCGCCATAGATCGTCAGGAAATTGTTGTTGGTACGTTGGTGGTCCAGGCCGACCAGCAAGGTGTGGCTGATGGCGCCTGTGCTGAAATCACCCTGAAAGTTGTTGTCGACGGCGAACTGGCTGATGTCCTCGTCAACGTTGGTGGTACTACGCCCCACGTTGCCTTGGTCGTCCACGACCATGCCGAACTCTGGCAAGTAGCTGTTGACGGTGATCGTCTGGAACGACAGCTCGGACTTGGTATAGCGCAAGTTTTGCCGGAACTGCCACACGTCGTTGAAACGGTGCTCGAACGCGTAACCAAGCGCGTAGTAGGTACGGTCGTAGAACTCGTAATTCGGGTCACCCAAGTTCTTGTGGTGCGAGATCTTGCCGAACGGCATGTCGATCTTGGTGCCCTGGATCGGTCGGAACTGGCTGGTGACCCCGGTATCGTCGCGGGTGAACTGGGAGAGGAAGGTCAGCGAGGTATCTTCGTCCACGTTCCAGGTCAGGCTCGGGGCGATGTTGTAGCGCTTGTTGTCGATGTGATCGACCTGCGTACCGCTGTCACGGATCACACCGCTCACGCCATACAGCAAGCGGCCGTCGTCATCGATCTTGCCGGTGCTGGCGAAGTTGATCTGGCGGTGGTTGTCACTGCCATATTGCAGTTCGATTTCATGCGCGCTTTCGACTTGCGGGCGGCGGCTGACCATGTCCAGCAGGCCGCCGGGTGGGGTCTGGCCATAGACCGAAGAAGCCGGGCCACGCAGCAGCGCCAGGCGGTCGAGGTTCCAGGTTTCGGCTTTCGGGTTGGCGTACACGCCACGTGGCAACGGCAGGCCATCCAGGAACTGGGTGGGCTCGAAGCCGCGCACACGCATCCAGTCATAGCGGGTGTCGCTGCCGAAGCTGGCAGAGACGATGCCTGGCATATAGCGCACGGCGTCGTCGAGGCTATGCACGCCGCGGTCTTTCATCTGCTCGCGGGTCGCCACGGAAATGGACCGTGGGACTTCGACCAGGGCGGTGTCGGTCTTGGTGCCGGCGGCCGTGCGCTGGGCCAGGTAGCCGTCGACCGGGCCCCACGCGCTTTCACTGGCGCTGTTGGCGTTCACGGTGATTTCCGGCAAGGCCAGGCTGCCCTCCGGCACCGCGACCAGGCTGTAGCTGCCCGCGCTGCTCTGCTGCAATTGCAGGCCGCTGCCCAGCAGCGCTGCCTGCAAGGCGCCGAGCCCGTCATAGCGGCCGTTGACCGGCGCCGACGTGCGGCCACTGACCAGCGCCGGGTCCAGGGCCAGGGCGATACCGGCCTGGCTGGCGATCTGGTTCAGGGCAGTGGCCAGCGGTGCGCTGGGCAGGTTGTAGGCCCGCAGCGCGGATTGCTCGGCGGCGAACAAGGCAGGGCTGACCAGCGGCGCGGCCATGCCGATGGCCAGGGCCATCAGGCTGGGGCGCAGGATACGATCTACGGCACGGGACATGCGGCGGTTCCTCGACGGGTAAGTGCTTGCTGCATCCTTGCCGAGCGAGAATCGAAAAGTGACAGGGCGAATCTGAAAAAAAGTGAGAATTGTTTGTAAAAGCAGGGGCGCCTGTGATCAGGCTGCTACAGCGCTACCTGGGCGTGACCTTCACCCACCACTGGGTATGCCGCTCGACCTTCACCGGCAGCACCGGCTCCAGCGAGGCCAATGCCAGGTCGGTATCGGTCAGCGGGAAGCTGCCGCTTACCCGCAGGTCGGCGACCGCTGCATCCACGCCCAGGTAGCCGCTGCGGTACTTGCCCAGCACCGCCAGCAAGTCGCCAAGGCGTACGTCGTCGACCACCAGCATGCCGCGCGTCCAGGCATCGGCACCGGCCGGCACTGCGCTGACCTGGCCCAGGCCATCGGCATGCATCAGCACCTGCTGGCCTTCGCGCAACACCTGCTCGTCACCGCTGTTATGCGGCATGGCCGCGACCGACGCTTGCAACACTTCAAGGCGCGTGCCTGCGGCTTCACGACGTACCAGGAAGCGCGTGCCCAGTGGGCGCAAGCGGCCATCGTCGGTGCGCACCAGCAGCGGGCGTGGGTCCTGGTGGCCGGTATCGACCGAGATTTCACCCTGGTGCAGCACGATCACCCGTTGCGCACCGGCGTAGTCGATGTCTACCGCGGTGTGGGTATTGAGGCTCAACAGGGTGCCGTCGGCCAGGCGCAAGGTGCGCAACTCGCCGGTGGCGGTACGCTGGTCGGCAAGCCAGTAGCTGGGCGCCAGTGACGGTGCGCCGACCCAGGCCAGCAGCGAGCCGAGCAGGAACATGCCGGCCAGGCCGCCGCCGACCTTGCCGATGCGCCGGCGCAGGCTGGCGCGCGACTGCAGCAACGCCTGGCGCGCCGGGCCGGCGGCTGCGCTGAGCCGCTGGTCCATGGCGCCGAGCTGTCGCCAGGCGCGCGCGTGTTCTTCGCTGGCGGCATGCCAGCGCATGAACTCGCCACGTTCGGCAGGGCTGTCGCTGCCGCCGTCGAGGTTGAGTTTCCAGGCAATGGCAGCTTCCAGTACACGCGACGAAACCGGTGCGTTGCTCACGTCGGCTCCCCGTACAGGGCCACGTAGCACTGGCGCATACCCTGGGCGAGGTACTGGCGCACCCGCGACACCGAAACGCCCAGGCGCTCGGCGATTTCGGCATGGCCCATGCCATCCAGGCGGTTGTGCAGGAACGCCGCGCGGGCTTTGCTCGACAGCTTGCCAAGCAGGCGGTCGATGGCTTTGAGGTCTTCCAGAATCAGGTGCTGTACTTCGGGGGAGGGGTGTTCGGCTTCCGGCACCAGTGCCAGTTCCGCGAGGTAGGCCTGTTCCAGTGCGGCGCGCCGGAAGTGGTCGAACATCAGCCCCTTGGCCACGGCTGCAAGAAAGGCACGCGGTTCGCGGGGCGAGGCCAGCTGCTCGCGGCCTAGCAGGCGCACGAAGGTGTCCTGGCTCAGGTCTTCGGCACGTTGGCGGCAGGCCATGTTGCGTTGCAACCAGGCGAGCAGCCAGCCGCGGTGATCGCGGTACAGCGTACCGATCAGATCGGCGTGTGGGCTATGTGCAGAAGGCAAGCAGCGTCCCCCCGGAACGTATGCATTAACTAACGATAATTATTCGCGATTGTTGCAGAGGGGAGGGGGTGGGTGCAATGGACGCTTATCGGTTCGCCTGCATGGGGTTGGCCAAGGGCCTGCGTTTTCACTGGCGCTGCGTAGCCCTGGCCTCACATGCCATGGCTCTGCACCTTGCGTCGCCGCCAGCCGCGCAGGCGCTGTTCCAGTTGCAGCGGGCTGTCCAGTTGTTGGCGCCGGGCCTGGCTGAACAGGATCAGCACAAGTTCTGCGGTGACCTGGGCATCAGCGCTGGCGTGGTGGCGTTCTTCCACCTGCAGCCCAAAGCGCGCCACCCAGTCATCCAGGCCGGCCTCGCGCAGAACCGTGTCGGGGTTGAGCATCGGCGCCAGCTCGGCCACATCCAGAAACGGCGACTGCAAGCGGTAACCCAGGCTTTCTTTCAGTGCCCGCGCCAGCATGCGCTGGTCGAACGGAGCATGGAATGCCAGCACCGGGCTATCGCCAATGAAGTCGAGCAGGTCCAGCAAGGCTTCAGCGGGCTCGCAACCGGCGGCTAGGGCGCTTGGCCCCAGCCCGTGAATCAGCACGCTGGCGTTGGTTTTCAGCAGTGGCCGCTGCAGGGTGCGTTCAAATTGCTGGGCAAAGTCGATGGCCCCGTCCTCGATGGCCACTGCGCCGATCGACAGTACCTGATCACGGTTGGGGTTGAGCCCGCTGCTTTCCAGGTCCAGCACCACCCAGCGCTGCTCACGCAACGTGCACACACCCAGGGGCGCGGGTTTAGGTTGCCGGGCCAGGCGCTGGCGCGTGGCAGGGTCCAGCTCGGGCGTGCCGGGGCGCAGCCAGGCGAACAGGCTCATAACTGGTACCGCAGGGCCAGGCTGCTTTGCAGGCGCTGGGCCTGGCGCAGGGACTCGCGCAGGATACGCCGGTCCAGGTGGTTGAGGCTGTCCGGGTCAAGCCGGTTGGAATACGGCAGGTTGGCGCGGGCCTGGCGTTGATGCTGTTGCATGCGGGTCTGCTGGATGAAGTGATACGCCTCTTCATAGGCCGCGCCGTCCAGTGCTTCGATCACCCCTTTGGCGACCAGCTGGCGCAAGCGCTCCAGGGTATTGCAGGCGCCGATGCCATTGGCCAGCGCCAGCAGCCGGGCACCATCGACGAAGGGCGTCAGGCCCTGGACCTTCAGGTCGAGTGTGGCCGCCTTGTCATTGCCTTGGCGGGTCAGCACGAACTCGCGCAGGCGGCCCACTGGCGGGCGCTGGCGCAGGGCGTTTTCCGCCATCATGCGCTGGAATATCCGGTTGTCGGCCACCTGCGCCAGCACGCCTTGGCGCAGCTGCTCGCAGCCCTGCTCGTCGCCCCACACCACCCGTAGGTCGAAGTAGATGCTTGAGCCCAGCAGGTTTTCCGGGCTGGCTTCGCGGACAAAACCGGCAAAGCGCCGCGCCCACTCGGCACGCGACAGGCACAGCGCAGGGTTGCCGGCCATGATGTTGCCCGTACACAAGGTGAAGCCACACTGGGCCAGGCATTGGTTGATGTACTGTGCCAGCGGCAGCAGGCGGGCACGGATGGCGTCGGCCTCGGCACTGTCCAGCGCCTCGAAGAGGATGCCGTTGTCCTGGTCGGTGTGCAGGGTCTGTTCGCGACGCCCTTCGCTGCCAAAGCACAGCCAGCTGAAAGGCACCCCAGGGTCGCCCCGTTCGGCCAGGGCCAGTTCGATGACCCGGCATACCGTGTGGTCGTTGAGCAGGGTGATGATCTGGGTGATCTGGGTGGACGAGGCGCCGTGGGCGAGCATCCGTTCGACCAGTTGGCTGATCTCGCCGCGCAGCGAGACCAGGTTGTCCAGCCGCGGTGCATGGCGAATGGTGCGCGCCAGGTGCACCAGGTCGACCCGTTGCAGCGAGAACAGGTCGCGCTCCGAAACCACGCCACACAGCCGGCCGTTTTCCACCAGGCACACGTGGGCAATGTGCCGCTCGGTCATTGCCATGGCTGCGTCGAAAGCACTGGCCTGTGGGCTGAGGTAGAAGGGCTTGGCGGTCATGTGCCGGGCAATCGGCGCACCCAGCTCGGCGTCCTCCGCGGCCACCACCTGGCGCAGGTCGCGCAGGGTGAAGATGCCGGTGGGGTAGCGCTGCGTGTCAACCACGACGATGCTGCCCACCTGCTGCTCGTGCATCAGCCGCACGGCTTCGCGCAGCGGCGTATCCGCGCTGCACACCACCGGGTGCCGCATGGCCAGTTCGCCCAGCGGCGTGTTCAGCGAGTACTGGGTGCCCAGGGTTTCCACTGCACGCTGGCGAACCTGCTGGTTGACCTGGTCGAGCAGGCTGCTGACCCCGCGCAGGGCAAAATCCCGAAACACTTCAGACATCGAGAACACGCGGATGAACGCTGCCTTGTTCAGTTGCAGGCAGAAGGTGTCTTCGCCGGCCAGATGCTCGGTGCGGGTGGCCCGTTCGCCGAGCAGGGCGGCCAGCGGGAAGCACTCGCCGCTGGTGATTTCGAAGGTGGTTTCGACCCCCGGTTTCACCAGGTGCTGACGCTCGCCCACCACCCGCCCCTGCTTGACGATGTAGAAATGCTCGACCGGCCCGTCTGCCGGCTTGACGATGCTTTCGCCGCTGGCATAGAAGCGCAGCTGGCACTGCTCGACCAGGTAGGCGAGGTGGCTGTGCTCCATCTGGTTGAACGGCGGAAAGCGCTGCAGAAACTGCAGCGTGCCCTGAATGTTCTGCAGCACTGCGGTCCTGCCCGCCTGGCTGTAGGCGTCCTTTTTGCTCATGAAACCGACCGTATCGCTATGCCGAACTATATATATCTATATATAGGTGCCGGCCATGTTGTTCTCTGCCTCCATGGTCGGCTTGCGGCGGGGTGGTGCCCATTGGACGTAAGTCTATGAGCCCCCCTGTCAAAGACCCGACGAAAGGCGAACCGGGCGACGCAAGTTCTGCGGTCCTATGGGTGAAGCGGAATTTTTTTGACGAGATGGCCATGCCTGAGCAAATCGATATTTTAAGCGACGAAGAGCGCGAGGCATTGGGTATGGCCAGTGCGCCGGTAGTCGTAAAGCCGTTGGTGCTGGTGGTGGACGACAACGCGGTGAACCGTGAGGCCTTGATCCTGTACCTGAAAAGCCGGGGCATTGATTGCGTGGGCGCGGACGGGGCCGAGGAGGCCAGGTTGTACCTGCATTTCCAGCAGCGCATCGGTTTGATGATTACGGATTTGCGCATGCAGCCAGAGGATGGGCTGGAGCTGATCCGCAAGATTCGCGGGTCGGAGCGGGCGGCGTTGTCGATCATCGTCGTGTCGGGCGACACCGATGTGGCAGAGGCGGTGGACGTGATGCACCTGGGGGTGGTGGACTTCCTGCTCAAGCCGGTGGACCTGGGCAAGTTGCTGGAGCTGGTGAAGAAAGAGCTGAAAATTGATTGAGGCAGAGAGGGGCTGCTTTGCAGCCCTATCGCGACACAAGGCCGCTCCTACAGGTGCAGCGCAAGTTTTGATATTTGCGATATCCCTGTAGGAGCGGCCTTGTGTCGCGATTGGGCCGCAAAGCGGCCCCCGTACGCAGGTGTAACTTACAACCCGTTGCGCGCCTTGTACTCGCGACGACGGCGGTGCAGCACTGGCTCGGTATAGCCATTGGGCTGCTTGCCACCTTCGACCACCAGCTCCACTGCCGCCTGGAACGCAATGTTGTCGTCGAAGTTCGGCGCCATCGGGCGGTACAGAGGGTCAGCGGCGTTCTGCTGGTCGACCACCACCGCCATGCGTTTGAGGCTTTCCAGCACCTGCGCCTGGCTGACCACGCCGTGGCGCAGCCAGTTGGCCAGCAGTTGCGCGGAGATGCGCAGGGTGGCGCGGTCTTCCATCAGGCCGACGTTGTTGATGTCTGGCACCTTCGAGCAACCGACACCCTGGTCGATCCAGCGCACGACATAGCCGAGGATGCCCTGGGCATTGTTGTCCAGCTCGTTGCGGATTTCTTCCGCCGACCAGTTGGTGTCGGCAGCCAGCGGGATGGCCAGGATATCGTCCACCGACGCCGGGGTGCGTGAGGCCAGTTCACGCTGGCGTGCCTGTACGTCCACCTTGTGGTAGTGCAGGGCATGCAGGGTGGCGGCAGTGGGCGATGGCACCCAGGCGGTGTTGGCACCGGCCAGCGGGTGGGCGATCTTCTGCTCGAGCATGGCGGCCATCAGGTCGGGCATGGCCCACATGCCTTTGCCGATCTGCGCACGGCCTTGCAGGCCGGTCGCCAGGCCGACATCGACGTTGTTGTTCTCGTAGGCACCGATCCACTTCTCGTTCTTCATGGCACCTTTGCGCACCACGGCGCCGGCTTCCATCGAGGTGTGAATTTCATCGCCCGTGCGGTCGAGGAAGCCGGTGTTGATGAACGCGACGCGCTCGGCAGCGGCCTTGATGCAGGACTTGAGGTTGACCGTGGTCCGGCGCTCCTCGTCCATGATGCCGACCTTCACGGTGTTGCGGGGCATGCCCAGCAGGTCTTCGACCTGGCTGAAAATCTCGGCGGCGAACGCCACTTCCTCAGGGCCATGCATCTTCGGCTTGACGATGTACACGCTGCCACTGCGGGTATTCTTGCGGCTGGTGTTGCCGTTGAGGTTGTGCAGGGCGATCAGGTTGGTGAACAGGCCATCCTGGATGCCTTCCGGAATTTCGTTGCCCTGGGCGTCGAGAATTGCCGGGTTGGTCATCAGGTGGCCAACGTTACGCACGAACAGCAGCGAACGGCCGTGCAGGGTCACGCTGCCACCGTTGGGCGCAGCGTACTCGCGGTCGGGGTTCATGGTGCGGGTGAAGGTCTTGCCACCTTTGCTCACGCTTTCGGCCAGGTCGCCCTTCATCAGGCCCAGCCAGTTGCGGTAGACAATGACCTTGTCGTCGGCATCGACGGCGGCGACCGAGTCTTCGCAGTCCATGATGGTGGTCAGTGCCGACTCCATCAGGATGTCTTTGACGCCAGCGGCGTCTGTGCTGCCGACCGGGGTGCTGGCATCGACCTGGATTTCGAAATGCAGGCCGTTGTGTTTCAGCAGCACGGCAGTCGGTGCCGCGGCATCACCCTGGAAGCCGATCAGTTGGGCGTCGTCACGCAGGCCGGTGTTGGTGCCGCCCTTCAGGGTGACCACCAGCTTGCCGGCTTCGATGCGGTAGGCGGTGGAGTCGACGTGCGACCCAGCCGCCAGCGGCGCGGCTTCGTCAAGGAAGGCGCGGGCGAAAGCAATCACCTTGTCGCCACGCACTTTGTTGTAACCCTGGCCTTTTTCGGCGCCGCCTTCATCGCTGATGGCATCGGTGCCATACAGCGCGTCGTACAGCGAACCCCAACGGGCGTTGGCGGCGTTGAGGGCAAAACGGGCGTTCATCACCGGCACGACCAGCTGCGGGCCGGCCATATGGGCGATTTCTTCGTCCACGTTCTGGGTGGTGGCCTGGAAATCGTCGGCTTGTGGCAGCAGGTAGCCGATTTCCTGGAGGAATGCTTTGTAGGCTGCGGCGTCATGGGCCTGGCCTTTGCGTGCCTGGTGGTAGGCGTCGATCTTGGCTTGCAGCTCGTCGCGCTTGGCGAGCAGGGCTTTGTTCTTTGGAGCGAGGTCATTGATGATCTTCTCTGCACCCGCCCAGAACTGCTCGGCGACGATGCCGGTCCCGGGGATGGCTTCGTTGTTCACGAAGTCGTACAGGACCTTGGCGACCTGAAGGCCACCGACTTGAACGTATCCAGTCATTGCTTGCCTCACTCTGCTCAGCTATTTCGCTCTTCTGTATTAAGCCTGTAGCGCTTCTCTAAACACGTACCAGTACTTGCCCCCGGGGAGGACCCCGAGCGCGGCTGGGTGCAGCCCGCCAGACTGGCTGGCAGACAGTGTGCGTATTTTCACAGGCGCCTTGGCAGACATCCAAACGACGTTTTGTAGTCCGCGCCACGGGATACTACATGAAGCAGTAGACGGGGCAAAATCAGACTAAAAGCGCCGTTGTGCGACCCATTGGTCGCGTATGGTCACGCTGGGAGCAGGTATGTTCGCAAAAAAATGGTGGATTGTTCCAGATAAATCTTGAAACAGTACACGATTGGTTGCACAGATTGCCCTGCGGCAGGTTGCCGCGCCTTGCCTATACTGAGCCGATCCCCCGATTTTCTGCGCTTGGCGCGGTTCGACACGAGGAACGGCTTGTGGATCATCTTGTACTGACTGTTATCGCCCCTGACAAGGCCGGCCAGGTGGAACGTGTTGCGCAGTGCATCGCAGACCACAGCGGCAACTGGTTGGAAAGCCGCATGTCGCGTATGGCCGGGCAGTTTGCCGGGATCCTGCGGGTGGCGGTGCCGGTTGAAAATCACGATGGGCTGGTGGCGGCGTTGCAGGGGCTGGCCCAGTACGACATTCGTGTGCTGGTTGCAGAGAGCGGGGTGGAACCCTCGTGTACCTGGAAGCCGATTGCCATGGAACTGGTCGGCAATGACCGGCCGGGGATCGTGCGGGACATCACTCGTTTGCTGGCGGAGTTGCAGGTGAACGTGGAACGGTTCACGACAGAAGTGCGGCCGGCACCGATGAGCAGCGAGCCATTGTTCCATGCCGATGCCTTGTTGGCCTTGCCCCTGGCCTTGCCGTTGGACGAGCTGCAGCAGCGGCTGGAGAGTCTGGCGGATGACTTGATGGTGGAGTTGCGGTTGCGGGCGGAGGATTGAGTGGATTGGCCGGGGCCGCTTTGCGGCCCATCGCGACGCAAGGCCGCTCCTACAGGGGATTTGGTAAAGACATCCCTTGCGGTTATCCCAGTATCACGGGGAAGGCCCTGTGGATAACCTGGGGGTTCACCTCCCCAGCCCAGGCAATGCGCCCGCTGCAGAGGTTTGCTCAAAAAACACCCAAAATTCAGCAGCTTGTGCACAAAGCACGGGGACGAGGGTGTGGATAACCTTTGGAGATGTCTCTGCAGGCCAGGTACTCCATGGCCTGCAGAGTTTTGATCGTTTTTTGATCAGGCGCGCTTGCGCAAACTTAGCCAGGCATCCACGCTGTAAATGGCCAGGCCAGCCCAGATGAACATGAAGGCTACCAGGGTGCTGGAGGACAAATGCTCATCGAACAGCAGCACCGCCTGCAGCAGTACCAGGGTTGGCGCCAGGTATTGCAGGAAGCCGAGGGTGGTGTAGGGCAGGTGCCGCGCTGCGGCGTTGAAGCACACCAGCGGTATCAGGGTCACCGGCCCCGCAGCCATCAGCCAGAGCGCTTCGCTGCTGGTGTAGAACGCGCCTTGTGCACTCATGGCCGTTGGGTGCAGCAGCAACCAGCCCAGGGCCAGCGGTACCAGCATCCAGGTTTCCACAACCAACCCCGGCAGCGCCGCAACCGGGGCCTGTTTGCGGATCAGCCCGTAGAAGCCAAAGCTCAGCGCCAGCGCCAGCGACACCCAGGGCAGGCTGCCCACCTGCCACACCTGCTGGGCCACGCCAACTGCAGCCATGCCCACTGCCAGCCATTGCAGGCGGCGCAGCCGCTCGCCCAGCAGCAGCATGCCCAGCAGCACGTTGATCAGCGGGTTGATGTAGTAACCCAGGCTGGCCTCGAGCATGCGCCCGTTGTTGACCGACCACACATAGGTCAGCCAGTTGAAGGCAATCAGCGCCCCGCTCAGGGCCAGGACCCCCAGCCGGCGCGGGTTGTCGCGCAGCTCACGCCACCAGCCGGGGTGTTTCCACAGCAGTAGCAGCAGCGAGCCGAACAGTGCCGACCAAAGCACCCGGTGGACGATGATCTCCACCGCCGGGACGCTCTGGATTGCCTTGAAGTAAATCGGGAACAGGCCCCAGATGATGTAGGCGCTCAGGCCCAGGAGATACCCGCGACGCGGGTTTGCGGCGTGCATGCAGAATCCTTGCTTAGGTAGCTAAATAAAGCGACCCCTATTGTAGACAGAGGCGTGCACCGTTTTAGAACAATTTCAGCGGGGCTTCATCCAGCGCCGCCATTTGTTCACGCAGGGCGAGGATCTGATCGCCCCAATAGCGCGGCTGGCCGAACCAGGGGAAGCTGGGCGGGAATGCCGGGTCATCCCAGCGCCGCGCCAGCCACGCGCTGTAATGCAACTGGCGCAGCGCCCGCAGCGGTTCGATCAGGGCCAGCTCGCGCAGGTCGAAATCGTGGAACTCGTTGTAGCCGTCGATCAGTTCGGCCAACTGCCCCAGGCGCTCCTGGCGGTCGCCGGCCAGCATCATCCACAGGTCTTGTACGGCGGGGCCCATGCGGCAGTCGTCGAGGTCGACCACGTGGTACACGTCTTCGCGGTGCATCAGGTTGCCGGGGTGCAGGTCGCCATGCAGGCGGATGAGCTGGTGCGGGGTGCGGGCGTAGATGTCCTCGACCCGCTTGAGCAGGTCGCGGGCCACTGACGCGTACGCCGGCAGCAGCTCGCGGGGTACAAAGCCCCCATCGAGCACAGTGTTCAGCGAGGCATGGCCGAAACTGTCCACAGTCAGCGCTTCACGGTGAGCGAACGGTTTGCAGGCGCCGACGGCATGCAGGCGGCCAAGCAGTTGCCCCAGGCGGTAGAGCTGGTCGAGGTTGCCAGGCTCCGGGGCATGGCCGCCACGGCGCGGGAACAACGTGAAGCGAAAGCCCTGGTGCTCGAACAAGGTACGGCCGGCGTGCTGCATGGGCGCTACGACCGGCACTTCGCAATCGGCCAGTTCAGCGGTAAAGCTGTGTTCTTCGAGGATGGCCGCATCGCTCCAGCGGCCAGGCCGGTAGAACTTGGCGATCAGCGGCTGCGCCCCCTCGATGCCCACCTGGTAGACGCGGTTCTCGTAGCTGTTCAGTGCCAGCACCCGGGCATCGCTGAGAAAGCCGAGGCTTTCCACGGCGTCCAGGACCAGGTCAGGGGTGAGGGTATCGAACGGATGGGACATGGGAGCTCCGGGGCTATACGGCATGGGCTCCATGGTACAGGGTTATCCCTGTAGCGTACCCGTAGGGTTTACCCGCGAACCGCCTGCGCCACAGCCGGCCTAGGCAGGCACCCCGAGCAACACATAGGCAGGGTGGAACTGAACCCGTACCTGCTGGCCGGCCAACCAATCCGCCTCTGCCATGGCGCACAGCGTTTGCCCGTTGCCCAGCGCCAACCGGACTTCATTGGGCCCGTCGGCCTCCACCAGCACGTCTTCTACCGTGGCCCGCAGGCAATTGCTCCCCGCTTCGGGCTTGTCCCCCTCGGCCAGCAACTGCACCCAGCCTGCCTTGAGCAGCGCCACCACCCTGCTGCCCAAGGTCAGCTCCAACCGCGCGGTGCTGTCGTGGGTGATCAGCGCGTCGATCTCCAGCCCGCCACCCAGCGCCAGGCTGACCCGGTCATAGCGGCCCTCACGGCGCAGGCCGCTGACCTGGCCCTGCAGCTGGTTGCGCGCGCTGGTGCGTAGCATCAGGCGCCCAAGCAAGTCGAGGTCGCTGGACTCTTCCGCAGCCTCGAGAATTTGCGCCTGCAGGGCCTGCAGCCTTTGGTACAGGCGCAATACGCGCTGACCCTCCACCGACAGCCGGGCGCCTCCACCCCCACGCCCGCCGGTGCTGCGCTCGACCAACGGCTGACTGGCCAGGTTGTTGAGCTCATCGATGGCGTCCCAGGCTGCCTTGTAGCTGATGCCCGCCGCCTTGGCCGCACGGGTGATCGAGCCTTGCTCGGCAATGTGCTGCAGCAGTGCGATGCGCTGCGGGCGCCGGGCGATGTGCTGGGTGAGTAGAGTGGGCAAGGGCATGGGCATCCGGTCGCTGTAGGGGCCTGGGGCGAATAGTGTGGCGTAGCGGCAGGGTTATACATACCCCGGCTTCGGCGTACGCGCCAGGCAATACACATCCACCCGCTGTGCCCCGGCTTTGCGCAACACCTGGGCAATGGCCTGGGCGGTAGCGCCAGTGGTCAACACGTCATCGACGATGGCGACGTGCTTGCCAGGCAGGTCACCGGCGACCGCAAAGGCCTGGCGCAGATTGCGCCGCCTCCCTTTGGCACTCAACCGCTGCTGCGCGGGGGTTTCCCGAGTGCGCAGCAGTACCCGCTCATCGCACGGTATGCCCACGTGCGCCGCCAGCCAGCGGGCCAGCAGCCCGGCCTGGTTGAACCCACGCTCGCGCAGTCGACGCCTGGCCATGGGCACAGGCAACAGCAGGTCAGGGCGTGGCAGCCCCTCGGCATAGCGGTAGCGCAGCCCTTGCCCAAGCAACTCGGCCATCAAACGCCCCAACGGCCACTGCCGGTTGTGCTTGAAGCGGCTGATCAACGTGTCGACCGGAAAGCCGAAATGCCACAGGGCTAAGACCTGTTCGAACGCCGGCAAGCGGCGGCTGCATTGGGCGCAGGCCAGGCCGGCCATGGGCAGTGGCAGGGCGCAGTAGCGGCAATGGTCGCCCAGCCAGGGCAGCTCTTGCTCGCAACCGACGCACAGCGGGTAGTGTTGCCCGGCAGGCGCGTCGCACAATAAACAGGTCTGGTTAATAAGTGAGCACTTGTAAACCAACCTTTTCCAGTGAAGTTGACAGTTCATAGGCCATCCATGACTATGCGAGTTATCCGTGATGCGCTGGCGGGCTTTCCTGTCCCGGCGCCAGCTTAAGCCTAAACAAGGAAACGCCGATGAGCGCCAGCACAACTGCAACAACACGTCACGACTGGTCCCTGGCCGAGGTCAAGGCCCTGTTCCAGCAGCCTTTCAATGACTTGCTGTTCCAGGCGCAGACGGTGCACCGCGCGCATTTCGACCCCAACCGCGTGCAGGTTTCGACATTGCTGTCGATCAAGACCGGGGCCTGCCCGGAAGATTGCAAATATTGTCCACAGTCCGGCCACTACAACACCGGGCTGGAAAAACAGAAGTTGATGGAAGTGCAGAAGGTGCTGGAAGAAGCAGCGCGCGCCAAAGCCATTGGCTCGACCCGCTTCTGCATGGGCGCGGCGTGGAAGCACCCGTCGGCCAAAGACATGCCTTATGTGCTGGAGATGGTCAAAGGGGTGAAGGCCTTGGGCCTGGAAACCTGCATGACCCTGGGCAAGCTCGACCAAGAACAGACCCAGGCCCTGGCCCAGGCCGGCCTCGACTACTACAACCACAACCTCGACACCTCGCCGGAGTTCTACGGCAGCATCATCACTACGCGCACCTACAGCGAGCGCCTGCAGACCCTGGCCTACGTGCGCGATGCGGGCATGAAGATCTGCTCGGGCGGCATCCTGGGCATGGGCGAGTCGCTGGACGACCGCGCCGGGCTGCTGATCCAGCTGGCCAACCTGCCCGAACACCCCGAATCGGTGCCGATCAACATGCTGGTCAAGGTGGCCGGTACGCCCCTGGCCGAGGAGGAAGATGTCGACCCGTTCGACTTCATTCGCATGCTGGCCGTAGCCCGCCTGTTGATGCCCAAGTCGCATGTGCGCCTGTCTGCTGGCCGTGAGCAGATGAACGAGCAGATGCAGGCCCTGGCCTTCATGGCCGGTGCCAACTCGATTTTCTACGGTGAAAAACTGCTGACCACTGCCAACCCGCAGGCTGACAAGGACATGCAGCTGTTCGCGCGCCTGGGCATCAAGCCTGAAGCACGCGAGGAGCACGCCGACGAAGTGCACCAGGCCGCCATCGAGCAGGCGCTGGTCGAGCAGCGTAGCAGCGAGATGTTCTACAACGCCGCGACCGCCTGAGATGGCTTTCGACCTGGCGGCGCGCCTGGCCGAACGGCGCGCTGCGGACCTGTACCGGCAACGGCCACTGCTGGAAAGCCCGCAGGGCCCGGAGGTGGTGGTCGACGGCCAGCGCTTGCTGGCCTTCTGCAGTAACGATTACCTGGGCCTGGCCAACCACCCCGAGGTAGTTGATGCCTGGCAAGCCGGTGCCGAGCGCTGGGGTGTCGGTGGCGGTGCGTCGCACCTGGTGATCGGCCATAGCACCCCACACCACCAGGTCGAAGAGGCGCTGGCTGAACTGACGGGGCGCCCACGTGCGCTGCTGTTTTCCACCGGCTACATGGCCAACCTGGGCGCCATCACCGCGCTGGTGGGGCAGGGCGACACGGTGCTGCAGGACCGCCTGAACCATGCCTCGCTGCTCGATGGCGGGCTGCTCAGCGGTGCGCGGTTCAACCGCTACCTGCACAACGACCCGGCCAGCCTGGCCAGCCGCCTGGACAAGGCCGTTGGCAATACCCTGGTAGTCACTGACGGTGTGTTCAGCATGGACGGCGACCTGGCCGACCTGCCGGCCCTGGCCGAGGTCGCCCGGGCCCGGGGTGCCTGGCTGATGGTGGACGATGCCCATGGCCTGGGCACCCTTGGCGCTCAGGGCGGTGGTATCGTCGAGCACTTCGGCCTGGGCGTGGACGATGTACCGGTGCTGATCGGTACGCTGGGCAAGGCCTGCGGTACTTCCGGTGCCTTTGTTGCCGGGAGCGAGGAACTGATCGAGGCGCTGGTGCAATTCGCCCGCCCCTACATCTACACCACCAGCCAGCCACCGGCACTGGCCTGCGCCACGCTGAAGAGCCTGGAGCTGCTGCGCCGCGAAAGCTGGCGCCGCGAGCACCTGGCCGCGTTGATTCGCCAGTTCCGTGAAGGCGCGCAGCAGATCGGCCTGGAACTGATGGACAGCCCCACACCGATCCAGCCGATCGTGATTGGCGACAGCGCGCAGGCCTTGCGCCTGTCGCGCATGTTGCGCGAGCGCGGCATGCTGGTCACCGCCATCCGCCCACCCACCGTACCGGCGGGCAGTGCCCGTCTGCGCGTAACATTGAGCGCCGCCCACAGCCAGGCGCAGGTGCAGCTATTGTTGAATGCATTGGCCGAGTGTTATCCACAATTGGAGAACGCCGATGCGTAATCGTCTTGTACTGCTGCCCGGCTGGGGCCTGGGCACTGCCGCACTGGAACCGCTGGCCGCCAGCCTGCGCGCCCAGGACCCCCGTCTGCAGGTAGAGCTGATGCCCCTGCCGGAATTGCCCCACAGCGATGTTGAGGGCTGGCTTGAGCACCTCGACCGTAAATTGCCGGGCGATGTCTGGCTAGGTGGCTGGTCGTTGGGCGGCATGCTCGCCAGCGCCCTGGCACACAAGCGTGGCGACCACTGCTGCGGCTTGCTCACCTTGGCCAGCAACCCCAGTTTCGTTGCCCGTGGCGACTGGCCGCATGGCATGGCCGAAGACACCTTTGGCACTTTCCTCGACGGCTGCCGCAGCCATACCCAAGTCACCCTGAAGCGCTTTCGCAGCTTGTGCAGCGATGGCGCCCAGCAGCCGCGTACCCTGCTGCGCCAGCTGGGTGTCGGCGTACCGGACACCGACCCTCTGTACCTCGCCACCGGCCTTGAAGTGCTGGCCAAGCTGGATACCCGCGAAGCCCTGCAGGCTTACGGCGGCCCGCAACTGCACCTGTTTGCCGGCAGCGACGCGCTGGTGCCGGCCGAGGCAGCCAAGGCCTTGAGCGAGCTGCTGCCTGATGTGGAAGTGGGCCTGGTAGAAGACAGTTCCCACGCCTTCTTGCTGGAGTACCCGCAAGAGCTGGCGGCGGGCATCAAGAGTTTCCTGCATGAGAGTGGCGATGACTGACCTTTCCTGTCCGACCCTGCCCGGCGCTTTGCCCGACAAACGCCAGGTAGCGGCTTCGTTCTCCCGCGCTGCAGCCAGCTACGACAGCGTAGCCGCGTTGCAGCGCGCCGTGGGCTTGAGCCTGTTGGGGCAAATGCCGGCAGGCTGGCAGCCATTGCGCTGGCTGGACCTGGGCAGCGGTACCGGCCATTTCAGCCGTATCCTGGCCGAGCGGTTCGCCCAGTCCAGCGGTGTGGCGGTGGATATCGCCGAAGGCATGCTGCGCCATGCCCGCAATGAACAACGCGGGGCGCACTACCACGTGGCCGGCGACGCCGAGCGTTTGCCATTGCGCGATGCCAGCGTCGACCTGGTGTTCACCAGCCTGGCCGTGCAATGGTGCGACCAGTTCGCCAGTGTGCTGGCCGAAGCGCTGCGGGTACTGCGCCCGGGCGGCGTGCTGGCCTTCAGCAGCTTGTGCGTAGGTACCCTCGACGAACTGCGAGCCAGCTGGCAGGCGGTGGACGGCCTGGTGCATGTAAACCGCTTCCGCCGTTTTGAGGACTACCAGCGCCTGTGTGCCGCCAGCGGTTTTGAGCAGCTTGAGCTGCATCGCTGTGCGCATGTGCTGCATTACCCGGACGTACGCAGCCTGACCCACGAACTGAAGGCGTTGGGGGCGCACAATCTCAACCCTGGGCGACCGTCCGGGTTGACTGGCCGGGCACGCATGCAGGGCCTGTTGCAGGCGTACGAGGCATTTCGCCAGCCTGCCGGGCTGCCAGCCACCTATCAGGTGGTCTATGGTGTGTTGCGCAAACCACAGGCGTAAGGGGAGCGAGATGAGCAAGGCCTATTTCATCGCCGGTACCGATACCGATGTCGGCAAGACCACGGTCGCGGCCGGGTTGCTGCATGCGGCGCGGTTGCAAGGCTTGAGCACCCTGGGTGCCAAGCCGGTGGCCTCTGGGTGCACGATGACCCCCAACGGCTTACGCAACAGCGACGCCCAGGCGCTGATTGATGAAAGCACCATCAAGTTGCCCTATGGGCAGGTCAACCCGTTTGCGTTCGAGCCTGCAATTGCGCCGCATGTGGCCGCCCGCGAGGCGGGGGTGACTTTGGAGGTGGCAGAATTGCTGGCGGCCATGCGCAATGTGTTGCAACAAAATGCCGATTTCACTTTGGTCGAGGGGGCTGGGGGCTGGCGTGTGCCGCTTTCGGGGCTGGAGAACCTTTCAGATCTGGCGGTGGCCCTGCAGTTGCCGGTGATTCTGGTGGTGGGGGTGCGGCTGGGGTGTATCAGCCATGCCCTGCTCAGCGCCGAGGCGATCGAGCGCGACGGGCTGCAGTTGGCAGGCTGGGTGGCGAACATCATCGAGCCGCGCACTTCACGGCTGGAAGAGAACCTGGCCAGCCTGGCCGAGCGCTTGCCAGCGCCTTGCCTGGGGCGGGTGCCCAAGCTCAAGCAGGCCAGTGCAGACAAGGTGGCTGAGCATTTGCAGCTGGATTTGCTGGATTAGGTGCTGGAATACTCAGGGCCTATCAACTGGCACCGGGCCATTAGCGATTTAAACGGGCCTTTTTACCGACGGCCTGTTTTAATGGGCTGTGTTCCTATCCAGCGTCAATGGAGTCCTGACATGGAAATCACCGGTAGCTCCGCCTATTACGCGGGCCTGAGCGCTATACAAGCCGGCCAGAACCGCGTCGATCAGGCGGCCAGCCAGATCGCCAACACCACCGCCGAACGTACCGCCACCAGCCAGTCCAGCGACTTCCAGGCCGAACGCCTGCGTGCGGTCGACCGCAGCCAGCAGATGGACCTGGCCACCAGCCTGGTGCAACAGGCGGTCGGCAAGACCGAAGTCGAGCTTGGCGCAAAGGTCGTCAAGGCATCCGACGAAATGCTCGGCCGGATCATCGATACCTACGCCTGACAGAGCGCTGATTTCGAATACACATAGCCCCTGTGGGAGCGGGCGTGCCCGCGAAAGCGTCAGCTCAGGCAACCCCATTGCCTGGCCGAGCCCTTTCGCGGGCATGCCCGCTCCCACAGGGTATTGTTTTTATTGAGCTTGGCATAAACGCCATTTTTCGTGGCGTAAATGGCACTATCGTCCCTCCTTGACAGAAGCCGGAGCTAAACGTAAGTTTCAAACAACTGTTTGACAGACGCCGCGGCGCACGCGGGTCACCCCACAGAACTCACCTAGAGGTTCATCGCAATGCCTGACTACAAAGCCCCCTTGCGTGATATCCGCTTCGTTCGCGACGAGTTGCTCGGCTACGAGGCGCACTATCAGAGCCTGCCGGGTTGCCAGGACGCAACGCCCGACATGGTCGATGCGATTCTTGAAGAAGGTGCGAAGTTCTGTGAGCAGGTGCTGGCGCCGCTGAACCGCGTGGGTGACCAGGAAGGCTGCACCTGGAGCGAGTCGGGCGTGAAAACCCCAACCGGCTTCAAGGCGGCTTACGAACAATTCGTCGAAGGCGGCTGGCCCAGCCTGGCACATGATGTGGAACACGGCGGCCAGGGCCTGCCAGAGTCGCTGGGCCTGGCCCTGAGCGAGATGGTCGGTGGTGCGAACTGGTCGTGGGGCATGTACCCGGGCTTGTCCCACGGCGCCATGAACACCATTTCTGCGCACGGCACCGCCGAGCAGCAGCACACCTACCTGACCAAGCTGGTGTCCGGCGAATGGACCGGCACCATGTGCCTGACCGAGCCACACTGCGGTACCGACCTGGGCATGCTGCGCACCAAGGCCGAACCGCAGGCTGACGGCAGCTACAAGGTGTCGGGCACCAAGATCTTCATTTCCGCCGGTGAGCACGACATGGCCGAGAACATCGTGCATATCGTTCTCGCGCGCCTGCCGGATGCACCGGCCGGTACCAAGGGCATTTCGCTGTTCATCGTGCCGAAGTTCCTGCCCAATGCCCAAGGCGGTGTGGGTGAGCGCAATGGCGTGAGCTGCGGCTCGATCGAACACAAGATGGGCATCCACGGCAACGCCACCTGCGTGATGAACTTCGATGGCGCCACCGGCTACCTGATCGGCCCGGCCAACAAAGGCCTGAACTGCATGTTCACCTTCATGAACACCGCGCGCCTGGGTACCGCGCTGCAGGGCCTGGCCCACGCCGAAGTCGCGTTCCAGGGTGGCCTGAAGTACGCCCGCGAGCGGTTGCAGATGCGCTCCCTGACCGGCCCCAAGGCACCGGACAAGGCCGCCGACCCGATCATCGTCCACCCGGACGTGCGCCGCATGCTGCTGACCATGAAAGCGTTCGCCGAGGGCAACCGCGCGATGGTCTACTTCACCGCCAAGCAGGTGGACATCGTCAAGTACAGCCAGGATGAAGAAGAGCGCAAGAAGGCCGATGCCCTGCTGGCCTTCCTCACCCCGATCGCCAAGGCGTTCATGACCGAAGTCGGTTTCGAAGCGGCCAACCATGGCGTGCAGATCTATGGCGGTCACGGCTTCATCGCCGAGTGGGGCATGGAGCAGAACGTGCGTGATAGCCGTATCTCGATGCTGTACGAAGGCACCACGGGCATCCAGGCCCTCGACCTGCTCGGCCGCAAAGTGCTGATGACCCAGGGCGAAGCGCTGAAGGGCTTCACCAAGATCGTGCACAAGTTCTGCCAGGCGCAGGAAGGTGTCGAGGCGGTCAAGGAGTTCGTCGAGCCGCTGGCAGCCATCAACAAGGAGTGGGGCGAGCTGACCATGAAAGTGGGCATGGCTGCCATGAAAGACCGCGAAGAAGTGGGTGCGGCCTCGGTCGATTACGTGATGTATTCCGGCTACGCCTGCCTGGCCTACTTCTGGGCCGACATCGCCCGCCTGGCCGCTGAAAAGCTGGCCGCCGGCACCAGCGAAGCGGCGTTCTACACCGCCAAGCTGCAGACCGCGCGCTTCTACTTCCAGCGCATCCTGCCGCGTACCCGCACGCATGTGGCGGCCATGCTGTCGGGCGCCAACAACCTGATGGACATGGACGAAGAGAGCTTCGGCCTGGCGTACTGATTCAACCGCTGTAGCCAGAACCCGCCTGCCCTCACCGGCAGGCGGGTTTTTTTTGTTCAGGCCCAGGCCACTCGACAACCCTGGCCGATTTGAAATTCAACTGTTCGGGTACGCTGCCGATGAAATAAGGGCACAATGCCACTATTGATCTGCCGGGTCGGAGATTACCCTTGTTTCGTTTTAACGCTGTACGTGCCAGCCACTTCCTGCCCTCGCTGCTGCTGCTGTTGGCAGGGCTCGCCGCAGCTTATGTGAGAGACCTCAGTGTGTTTTTCACATCGCTGTTCAATGTTCTGCCCACCTTGGTGCTGCTGCTGGGTGGCGCTTACTGCGCGGTGTATCGTCGCCAACGTGAGCTGTTTCTGATGCTTACGGTATACATCGCCTACTTTCTGCTCGACACCCAGACCGACTTCTACCGCGACCACGGCCGTGTGCGCGAGGATGCAGCGGTGGTCTTCCACCTGGTATGCCTGCTGTTGCCGGCATTGTTCGGCCTGTATGGTGCCTGGCAGGAGCGCACCCACCTGCTGCAGGATTTGGTGGCCCGTGGCGCCGTGCTGTTTGCCGTGGGCAGCGTGGCAGTGGCCCTTGAGCAAAGCTACCCCGAGGCGCTGCTGACCTGGTTGGCGGAGATTCGCTGGCCGACCTTGCATGGCCAGTGGATGAGCCTGATCCAGTTGGCCTACCCGCTGTTCGCGGGGGTGTCCATCCTGCTGGTGGTGCAGTACCTGCGCGCGCCGAGGCCGTTGCACGCGGCCCAGATCATCGGCCTGCTGGGCATTTTCTGGATGCTGCCGCAAACGTTCATCCTGCCGTTCACGCTGAACATCATGTGCAGCCAGGTGATGTTGATGATCGCCGCAGCGGTTGCGCACGAGGCCTACCAGATGGCCTTCCGCGACGAGCTGACCGGTTTGCCCGGCCGGCGTGCGTTGAACGAGCGCATGCAGCGGCTGGGTCGCAACTATGTCATCGCCATGACCGACGTTGACCACTTCAAGAAATTCAACGACACCCACGGTCACGATGTCGGCGATCAGGTGCTGCGCCTGGTGGCCAGCCGTTTGGCCAAGGTCACCGGCGGTGGGCGTGCCTACCGCTATGGGGGGGAGGAGTTCGCCCTGGTGTTCGCCGGCAAGACCGCCGAGGAGTGCGTACCCCATGTGGAAGCGGTGCGCGAGGTGATCGCCAACTATGTGATGCACCTGCGCGACAAGCACAGCCGCCCGCAAGACGATACCACCGGGCGCCAACGCCGCGCCGGCAGCAGCGGCGGCACGGTTTCGGTCACCATCAGCATTGGCGTTGCCGAGCGCCAGGCCGATCACCGCAACCCTGCAGCCGTGCTCAAGTCGGCCGACCAGGCCCTCTACAACGCCAAAGGCGCAGGGCGCAATTGTGTGGTGGTGCATGGCCAGCAATCGCGGCGTGGGGCTGTACGTACTGCGTGACCAAAATAGACTATGCGGTCTATTGATGACCCTATGTCTCGTAAATGTTGTTCGGTTACACTGGCATCAACCCCAGTGTCGCGGTACCCCGAGACCGCCCAGCCCCCACTTGCGAGAGGTTGTCATGGCTGACTATAAAGCGCCCGTGCGCGACATGCGCTTCGTACTGAATGAAGTGTTCAACGTGGCTGAGCAGTGGGCGCAGTTGCCCGGGCTGGCCGAAGTCGTCGATGCCGATACGGCCATGGCCGTACTGGAGGAGGCTGGCAAGGTGACCGCCAAGAGCATCGCACCGCTCAGCCGCGCGGCCGATGAAGAGGGCTGCCACTGGGACAATGGCGCGGTGCGCACACCGGCCGGCTTCATCGAGGCCTACAACACCTACGCCGAAGGTGGCTGGGTGGGCGTGGGTGGCGACCCGCTGTTTGGCGGCATGGGCATGCCCAAGGCCATTTCGGCGCAGGTCGAGGAAATGGTCAATGCCTCGAGCCTGGCCTTTGGCCTGTACCCGATGCTGACCGCCGGCGCCTGCCTGTCGATCAACGCCCACGCCAGCGAGGCGCTGAAGGAAAAGTACCTGCCCAACATGTACGCCGGTGTATGGGCTGGCTCCATGTGCCTGACCGAACCGCATGCGGGTACCGACCTCGGCATCATCCGCACCAAGGCCGAGCCACAGGCGGACGGCAGCTACAAGGTCAGCGGCACCAAGATCTTCATCACCGGCGGCGAGCACGACCTGACCGAGAACATCATCCACCTGGTGCTGGCCAAGTTGCCGGATGCGCCGGCTGGGCCGAAGGGCATCTCGCTGTTCCTAGTGCCCAAGTTCATGGTGAACGAGGATGGCAGCCTCGGTGCGCGCAACCCGGCCACCTGTGGCTCCATCGAGCACAAGATGGGCATTCAGGCGTCGGCTACCTGCGTCATGAACTTCGACGAGGCTGTGGGCTATATCGTCGGTGAGCCGAACAAAGGCCTGGCAGCCATGTTCACCATGATGAACTACGAGCGCCTGGGGGTGGGTATACAGGGGCTGGCGACGGCCGAGCGTTCCTACCAGAATGCCGTGGAGTACGCGCGCGACCGTTTGCAAAGCCGTGCCCCCACCGGCCCGCAAGCCAAGGACAAAGCCGCCGACCCGATCATCGTCCACCCGGATGTGCGGCGCATGCTGTTGACCATGAAGGCACTCATCGAGGGCGGCCGCGCGTTTTCCACCTATGTGGCCATGCAACTGGACAGTGCCAAGTACAGCGAAGACCCTGGCGTGCGCAAACGCAGCGAAGAGCTGGTGGCATTGCTCACGCCGGTGGCCAAGGCCTTCCTGACCGACCTGGGCCTGGAGTGCGCGGTGCACGGCCAGCAAGTGTTCGGCGGGCATGGCTACATCCGTGAATGGGGCCAGGAGCAACTGGTGCGTGATGTGCGCATCACCCAGATCTACGAGGGCACCAACGGCATTCAGGCCCTCGACCTGATGGGCCGCAAGGTGGTGGCCAGCGGCGGCGCCTACTACACGCTGTTCTCCGACGAAATTCGCCAGTTCATGGCCAGTGCGGGTAGCGAGCTGGATGAGTTCACCCGCCCACTGGGTGCTGCGCTCGGCCAGCTGGATGGGCTGACTGAATGGGTACTGCAGCAGGCCAAGGGCAACCCGAATGAAATTGGCGCAGCATCGGTCGAGTACCTGCATGCCTTTGGTTATGTCGCCTATGGCTACATGTGGGCATTGATGGCGCGGGCGGCGAAGGCGGGTGAGGGCGACGAGGCGTTCTATTCGGGCAAGCTGGGCACGGCGCGGTTCTACTTCGCGCGCTTGCTGCCACGGGTGGATTCGCTGGTGGCCTCGGTGAAGGCGGGCAGTGAGTCGCTTTACCTGCTGGACGCCGAGCAGTTCTAGCTGATTCAGGGGCCGCCCAGCGGCCCCTGTGCTTCGCGTATCTGCGAATGCCTCACTTATGTAAGCCTTTTCCTACACAACGTGGTGACTTTTCACCACTGTTCTCAGATTGGTTCCACGGCTAATCTTTATCACATGGACGTTGCGCAGGAAGCGCAAAGGACAGATCAAGGATGGCGACGAAGGACCACCTGCCAGGATGGCGGGGCGATACGGATGTCACAGGGAAACAGTCTGGAAAACCCCGCTTCGGCGGGGTTTTCTTTGCGCGCGTGTTTTATCAGGCCAGCACATCCAGCGGTGATGCGCCCAGCTGTCGCGCGTCTGTCTCTTCTTCCAGCAGCGTACGCAGCAGTTCGACCGATGCCTGCTGGCGCTGGGCATCACGGAACACCAGCCCCACCTTCAACGGTACACGCGGCTCGCTCAGCGGCTTCCACAACAGCCCTGGGTCGTCCTCGGCGGCGTCTTTGGCCCGGCCTGGCAGAATGGTTGCCAGCGCGGTGTGCGCCAGGCTGTCGAGAATACCCGCCATGTTGTTCATCTCGGCCTGCACCTGCGGCCGCCGCCCCTGGCTGGCTAACTGGGCCTGCCAGATCTGGCGGATCTGAAACTCCTCGCCCAGCATCAGCATGGGCAACTCGGCCGCCTGGCGGATGGACACCTTCTTGAAATCCTTCAGTGGGTGGGTGGCGGGTATCACCAATTGCAGCTCGTCCTCGTACAGCAACAGGCCATGCAGGCCGGGCTGGCGTGGCGGCAGGTAGCTGATGCCGATGTCCAGGTTACCGCTGAGCAGGCGCCGCTCGATCTCCAGCCCCGATAACTCGTAGATCTGCACCACCAAGTGGGGTTGGGCCTTGCGCAGCCGTTCGAGCAATTGCGGCACCAGGCTGGGGCGTACCGTTTGCAGCACACCGATGGCCAAGGTGCGCAAAGACTGGCCCTTGAAGTTGCGCATGGCCTCGTGGGCGCGCTGCAGGCCATCGAGCAGCGGCAGGGCATGGTTGTACAGGGTATGGGCCGCCAGGGTCGGCAGCAGGCGCTTGTTGCTGCGCTCGAACAGGCTCAGGTCCAGGCTGTGTTCCAGTTGGCGGATCTGTTGTGAAAGCGCTGGCTGTGACAGCGACAGGCGCTCGGCGGCGCGGCCGACGTGGCCCTCTTCGTACACCGCGACGAAATAACGCAGTTGGCGAAAATCCATAAGTGATGCTTATCAAAAATGCTGGAAAATCGAAATGGCCGTAACCCCTCGTGGCGCCTAGTCTATCGCCGTATTCCAACGGGTTACAGCGCTGAATCAGTCGATTGTTACCGTGGATGAGAAACACTTTTGATAGGCAAGACAAAATAATGAGCGGCGGCGCCAAGACCGCCCTGTGCTCGCCCCTTACCGTGCATTGGCTGGAGCCCCGATGAACCTGTTCAACCTGCGCCGCCCGGCCCCGACCGCCGCGGCCGAGCCCAAGCCTGTGCCGGTGCGTGTGCCACCTGCTGCCGAGTTGTCGCGTGACTGCCTGATGCCCGGGACCGAACGGCCTGCGCAGGTGTTCGTGCGCGGGCAGGGCTCCTGGTTGTGGGACGATGCCGGGCATGCCTACCTGGACTTCACCCAGGGCGGCGCAGTGAACAGCCTGGGCCATAGCCCCAGCGTGCTGGTCAAGGCGCTGGGCAGCCAGGCCCAGGCGCTGATCAACCCAGGCGCGGGGTTTCATAGCCGTGGCCTGCTGGCGCTGGCCAACCGCCTTTGCCAGAGCACTGGCAGCGACCAGGCCTACCTGCTCAACAGCGGTGCCGAAGCCTGTGAAGGGGCGATCAAGCTGGCGCGCAAGTGGGGCCAACTGCACCGCAATGGCGCTTACCACATCATCACCGCCAGCCAGGCCTGCCATGGCCGCAGCCTGGGCGCGCTGTCGGCGTCCGACCCGTTGCCCTGCAACCGCTGTGAACCGGGCCTTCCCGGGTTCAGCAAGGTGCCGTTCAATGACCTGGCGGCGCTGCACGCCGAAGTGGATTCGCGCACTGTGGCCATCATGCTGGAGCCGGTGCAGGGCGAGGCTGGGGTGATTCCGGCGACCCGCGAATACCTCAAGGGCGTGGAAACCCTTTGTCGTGAGCTGGGCATCCTGCTGATCCTCGATGAGGTACAGACCGGCATCGGGCGCTGCGGGGCGTTGCTGGCCGAAGAGACCTATGGCGTGCGTGCCGACATCATCACCCTGGGTAAAGGCCTGGGCGGTGGTGTGCCATTGGCCGCGTTGCTGGCCCGCGGTACGGCGTGCTGCGCCGAACCGGGCGAGCTGGAGGGTAGCCACCACGGCAATGCGCTGATGTGCGCTGCGGGCCTGGCCGTGCTGGATACCGTACTGGAGCCCGGCTTCTTCGGCCAAGTGCAGGACCACGGCCGCCACCTGCGCGACGGCCTGAGCCGCCTGGCTGGGCGTTATGGACAGGGCGAAGTACGCGGGCAAGGGCTGCTGTGGGCGCTGCAGCTGAAGGAAAACCAGGCGCGTGAACTGGTGGCCGCGGCCCTGCACGAAGGCTTGCTGCTCAATGCCCCACAAGCGGATGTGGTGCGTTTCTCTCCGGCGCTGACCGTGAGCAAGGGCAATATCGACGAAATGCTGCTGCGCCTGGCCCGCGCCTTTGCCCGCTTGCATGCGCAGCAGCATGCGCGCCGCGAAGTGTCGGCGTAAGTGGCACGTTAACCAATTCTACGAACCGTCTGGCGTTCCTGCGCATCGCCCCTGGCCTGTTACATTCGGCCCGGGGCGTTTTTTTTGCCTGTGGAACCTCCAGGACCAGCGGCTAGTCTGTGTTGTAACCCCTTCAGGAGAGACTCGCATGGACTTTATCCGCATCATCATCGCCATTATCTTGCCGCCGCTCGGGGTGTTTCTGCAGGTTGGGTTTGGCGGGGCGTTCTGGCTGAACATTCTGCTGACCCTGCTGGGGTACATTCCAGGGATCGTGCATGCGGTGTACATCATCGCCAAGCGTTAGCCTGCCCAGGCTTCATCGCCGGTAAGCCGGGTTCCCACAGGTTGGTGCAGCATTCAACGCCTTCGCTGTACCTGTAGGAGCTGGCTTGCCGGCGATTGGGCTGCGAAGCAGCCCCCAGGGTCAGCCTTCCAACACCCGGCAATAGAACTTCCACTCTTCTTCCAGCGCATGCGCCAGGTTCTGCGCCTTGCGGAACCCATGCCGCTCGCCCGCGTAGAAGTGCCCTTGCGCTTCGATCCCATTGGCCTGCAACGCCGCCAGCATCGACCGGGTCTGCTCTGGCACCACCACCGCATCCAGCTCGCCCTGGAAGAAGATTACCGGCACCCTGATCTGCCCTGCATGCAGCAGCGGCGTGCGTTGGCGGTAGCGCTCGGCATCCACGGCGGGGTCGCCAATCAGCCAGTCCAGGTAATCACCCTCGAACTTGTGCGTGGCACACCCTAGCGCTATCGGGTCGCTGACCCCGTACAGGCTGGCACCGGCACGGAACACGTCATGGAACGCCAAGGCGCAGAGCGTGGTATAGCCGCCCGCGCTGCCGCCGCGGATGAACGCCTTGCATGGGTCGACCAGGCCCTGTGCTGCCAG
>NZ_BCBD01000046.1:0-32918 GCF_001320345.1 Pseudomonas sp. NBRC 111127
CGACGCGACCTGGCCGAGACCTACATCCGTGATACGGAACTGGCGTTCGGCGAGATTGCTTATTTATTGGGGTTCGCTTCGGCCGAGGCCTTCCAGCGCGCGTTCAAGCGCTGGACGGGCCTTACGCCGGGAGAGTTTCGCCGCAGCCAGCGGCGGGCAGGTCAAAGCTCGGTGGCGTCGTCGGCCGGTTCCGGGGTGTCCAGCTCGTAGGCTTGGGATTCGAGTAGTTCTTCCTGGTATTCATCCATGGTCCTGCTCCCTCTTTACTCATTTCATCTTCGTAGTTATCGCCGTCATGCTAAGCCAGTGGCATGACGCAATGATGACAAGCTTATGATCGGGCAACGCGGCCATCGTTCCAGTGAAGACGCGATGCAACGCTGCTCGAGTACCACAAAATCCTTTTTAGGAGGACAGGCGTTCAGGCGCCAGCGGAAATGTTTTCAGGAATTGTCAGCCCAGTCGCAACAGCACTGGCGACGAGCTTGGCACGCTCGCTATCAAGCACCTCATACGCGGCCTGCAGCGTCTGAATCCTGGCCTGGATTTCAGCCATTTTGCCAGTGACCAGCAGTGCACCCTGCACGCAATCGAGGGTATTGCCGCGCCTGGCGGCCAGTATCTCCCCTATTTCGGCAAGCGTGAAACCGCCCCGCTGGGCAGTTTGCACGAAGTTCAGGTCAGCGACGGCCTGCTCGCTGTAGCTGCGATAATTGTTGGCTTGCCGCTGGGCCACGATCAGCCCGAGCTGCTCGTAATAGCGCAACGCATGGCGGCCGACGCCGCTGCGGCGCTCCAGCTCCCCGATGTTCATGGCACAAAACCCCTTGACCTTAGAGTGCGCTCTACACCCTAACCTGCGCCCATCTTGCAGACAAGGAAACTGACATGAGCGTGGAATGCTTCGTTACCGGCGGCAGTGGTTTTATCGGCCAGCATCTACTGGCGCGGCTCACCGCCACCGGGCACACCGTGCGGGTGCTGATGCGCCACCCGGAAAACCTCGCCCGGCTCCGTGAACAGGTAGGCCGCCTGGGGGGCAAGCCTGATTGCGTACAGGCAGTTGCCGGCGATATCGGCACAGAAGGCCTTGGGCTCAGCGAAGCCGAACGCCAACGCGTGTCGGCTGCCGCAGTGGTGTTCCACCTCGCGGCGCACTTCACCTGGGGGCTTTCCTTGGAACATGCCCGTGCCGTGAATGTGCAAGGTGCGCTGCGGGTCGCGCAGCTGGCGGCGAGCCAGGGCACCCGCCTGCTGATGGTGGGCGGCTACATGCTGCAGAATTTCAGCCACCTGGCCAGCATCGGAGTGGATCACGAGCACCCGGAACAGACCGACTGGCCCGCGGTTTACCGCCGCGCAGGCGGTTATGAGGCGAGCAAACTGGAAGCGCATTTCGCCGTCATCCGCTACATGCAGGGTGCGGGCGCAGCGTACTCGATCGTTCACCCTGCCACGGTCTGCGGCGACAGTGTGCGCGGGCACATCCTCGACGGCCAGCCGTTGGCAGCGCTGATTAGCGGCCTGGCGTTGGGCCGGTTCAAGGCCATTCCGGGCTCGCCCAACCATTGGCTGCCACTGGTCAGCGTCGACTACCTGGTTACCCTGATGGCCTGCGTGGCATTCGACCCTTCAATGGCCAACCGCCAGGTGCTTGCACTCGACCCGCACACACCTAGCCTGCAAGGCTTGCTGGAGGACATCGCCGCCACCCTGCAGGTAAAAGCCCCGCGCCACCATGTGCCGATAGGCGTGCTGAAGTGCTTGTTGGCAATTCCCGGGGTAGCGACGCGCCTGGCAATCAGCCCCGAGTCGTTGAACTTCATCCAGCCGCAGCGCTTCGACCTGAGTTTCAGCGAGCAACTTGAACGCAGGTATCAGCTCACTCACCCGGACATCAACCCTACATTGGCAAAAACCGTGCGCCACGTCGAACGCAACCTGGGCCACGGCAGCATGCCTGGGGCAAACATACCGACCAACACCTGAACCCACATGGCCGCCCGCAAGCGCCTGCACGTCGCCCCGGCGCGGCCGGCCACTCAGGCTCAGCCCTTACCAGAGGGCGATGTCGTAGGTCAGGTAGATGCGGTTGCTGTCACGCCCGCGGGAGAAGTCGGAGCGGTACACGTAGTTGCGCAGCTTCACCCCAAGGCCCTTGACCGGCCCGGATTGCACCACGTAGGCAAGCTCCATGTCGCGCTCCCACTCGCTCAGCCCAGCGTCAGCCGAGCGCCCGTTATCCCCGCTGAGGTAGCGGGTCATGAAGGTCAGCCCTGGGATGCCCGCGGCGGCGAAGTTGTAGGCATAGCTGGCCATCCAGGTTTTCTCTTCTTCCTCGATGAACTTGCCGATACCCACGTTACTGAACGAGTACACCGTGGCGCCGGTGATGTAGGGCAGCCCGGCCTTGCCGTCGAGCACTTGGTAGCCACCCCCGAACGTGTGCCCGGAGTGGGTGTACGACAGTTGCCCGCTGAACATGTCATTGTCGATTTCGCCGCCCTGGGCAGCGCCGCTGTCGCGGCTGTTGAAATAGCGCAAGTCGGTGGTGAGCACGCCGCCGGCCAAGGGCAGGTCGTAGATCAGGCCGGCAAAGTCCTGGCGGTAGAAGTGTTCCAGCTGGCCGTGGAAATAGCTCAACTTCAACTGCTTGTTGACGGCGTAATCGGCGCCGGCAAAGTTGAAATCGCCAGACTCGTCACCGCTGTAGCCGTCCATGTACAGGCCAGTGCTGTCAGAGGAATCGCGCAGCTTGAAGCGGTTCAGGTGCCCGGCAGTCAGGGTCAGGTTGTCGATGTCGGTGCTGGTCAGCTGGGTGCCCTGGTAGGTTTGCGGCAACAAGCGTGCATCGTTGTAGATCAGCACCGGGGTTTTCGGCAGCAAGGTGCCATGCTTGACCACGGTCTGCCCCAGGCGCGCCTTGGCCGTCACGCCGGCACTGGCAAACTCGTCAGCGGCGCGGCCATCGTCATGCGTCGGCAGCAAACCGGTACCGCTGCGGCCGCGGCCCGAATCGAGCCGCACGCCGAGCAGCCCCATGGCGTCGAGCCCCAGCCCCAGGGGGCCCTGGGTGAAGCCGGACTGATAGTCGAGCAGGAAGCCCTGCGCCCATTCCACCCGCTCGCTCTTGGCGGTGGCGGCGGCGCGCGGGCTCATGCCCTGCTCGTCGCGGAAGTTTTCGTTGAAGTACACATTGCGCAGTTGCAGCTTCAGCTTGCTATCGTCGACGAAACCGGCGGCGCCGGCCACAGGCAGCCAGCCGCACAGCAGGCCACAGGTGGCCCCACGGAAAACAGCTCGGGACATGATCGATACTCTGTTGTTGTTTTTGGAGGAGCTGGGCGCCGCGCGGCGCCCGAGGCAGTTCAGACGAACAAGGACAAGGCACCCGTGGCGATCGCCAGCGCAGTGATCACCAGCGATGTGAGCACCGCCCATTTCACCGTGGCTTTCTGGAAGTCGCCGATATCGCGGTCGACCATCCCTACCAGCAGCAGGGTCGAGGCCACCAGCGGGCTCATCAGGTGCACCGGCTGGCCCAGTACCGAGGCGCGGGCGATTTCAATCGGGTCGATGCCGTAGGCGGTCGCGGCATTGGCCAGGATCGGTACCACGCCAAAGTAGTAGGCATCATTGGACAGCACGAAGGTCAGCGGCATGCTGGTCAGGGCCACCACCAGCGGGAACCAGTGGCTCCAGGCGGCAGGAATCCAGTCGACCAGGGTCTGCGCCAGGGCGTCGACCATCTTGGTGCCCGAGAAGATCCCGGCGAAGATACCTGCGGCAAATACCAGCAACACCACGGTCATGGCATTGCCCGAATGGGCGAGGATGCGTTCTTTCTGCAGGTCCAGTTGCGGATAGTTGATCATCAGCGCGGCGACGAAGCCGATCATGAAGAGGATCGCTGCGTGCATCACCCCGAAGACCAAGGCGGTCATCACGGCGATTACCAGGGCCAGGTTCACGTAGGCCAGGCGTGGGCGCTTGTAGGGTGCATCGCCAAGGATTTCCTGGATGTAGCAATTGCCACCGCCCGACTCCAACGCCACGTTGCCGATGCGGCGACGCTCGGCGCGGCCCAGCAGGAAGGCAGTGAACACCACCCAGGCAGCGCCACCGATCACGGTCGGCAACATCGGGATGAAGTATTCGGTGGCGTCCAGGCCCAACGCGGCAATGGCTCGGGTAGCCGGCCCGCCCCAGGGGCTCATGCCACTCATGATACTCAGCGACAGCATCGATACCGTGGCCAGGATCATCGGGTTCATGCCGATGCGCCGGTACAACGGCAGCATGGCAGCGCACATGATCATGTACGTGGTGGTGCCGTCACCGTCCAGCGCTACCACCAGCGACAACAGCGCGGTGCCGATGGCGATCTTGACCGGGTCGCCATTGACGCGCTTGAGGATCTTGCGGATCAGCGGGTCGAACAGGCCGGCATCGATCATCAGGCCGAAGAACAGGATGGCGAACAACAGCAGTGCGGCTGACGGTGCCACCATTTTCAAGCCATCGAGCATCATCTTGCCCAGTTCGGGGGCAAAGCCACCGATCACTGCGAAGACAATCGGTACGACGGTGAGCGCCACGATGGGTGACAGGCGTTTACTCATGATCAGGTAGGTGAAGGTCACCACCATGATCAGGCCCAGGAGTGCGAGCATGGTCTTTTTCTCTTGTTTTTATTGTGTTGCGGCCGCCAGCAGGGCAGACGGCCCCCTACCCCACCCGCACCGTCAGGGTGCTGGGTGGGATTTCAAGTCAGCGAGGACAGATGGAAAAGGTATTCAGCCGTGGTGCCGAGGCTCTGCAGCCCAGTCGGCCTGCGCCGTGTCGGTTTCGTCTGCAGCGGCCGGTATCCCGTTCAGGCGGCGCAGCAGCGTTTTCCGGTCACAAGCATTCTCCGACAAGGAGATGACCACGGTCGCGACGGCGTTGCTGGCCAGGCTGGTCAGGGCGCGCGCTTCGGACATGAAGCGGTCGATACCGATCAGCAAGGCAAGCCCGGCCAGCGGGATGTCGTGAATCACGGTGAGGGTCGAGGCCAGGGCCACGAAACCACTGCCGGTCACGCCTGCTGCCCCTTTGGACGACAGCAGCATGATCGCCAGCATGGTCACCGTCTGGCCGAGGGTCAGGTCTATGTTGCAGGCCTGGGCGATGAACACCGCGGCCAGCGACAGGTAGATGGCCGTGCCGTCGAGGTTGAAGGAATAGCCAGTCGGCAGCACCAGCCCGACCACGCCCTTCTTGCAGCCCAGTTTCTCCAGCTTCTCCAGCATGCGCGGCAGCACCGGCTCGGTGGAGGACGTGCCGAGCACCACCAGGAACTCCTCGCGGAAGTAGCGCAGCAGCTTCCACAGGCTGAAGCCATAGGCACGGCAGATGCCGCCGAGCACCACCAGCACGAAGAACGCACAGGCGATATACAGCGTACCGACCAGCTTGGCCAAGGCACCCAGCGAGGTCACGCCGTACTGGCCGACCGTGAACGCCAGTGCACCGAAGGCGCCGATGGGGGCGAAGCGCATCAGGTAGCCGAAGATGCGGAACACCATGGTCGAGGCCGATTCCAGCACATTCAGTACCGGCTTGCCCTTCTCGCCCATGGACGACAGGGCAAAACCGCTGAGCACGGCGATGAACAGCACCGGCAGCACCTCACCCTTGTTGAACGCACCGATGAAGGTGTCCGGGATGATGTGCATGAAGAAGTCGACCACGCTGAGCTTGGCCGCCGACGCAGCGTACTGGCTCAGCCCGGCAGTGCTGAGGGTCGCAGGGTCGATGTTCATGCCGACGCCCGGGCGGAACAGGTACACCGCCGCCAGGCCGATCATCAGGCTGACCAGGGTCAGGCCCAGGAACAACAGCAACGTCTTGCTCATCAAGCGCCCCAGGGAGCGCTTGTCGGTCATGCCGGCGATACCGGTTACGATGGTGCAGAACACCACCGGGGCAATCATCATCTTGATCAGCTTGATGAAAGCATCACCCAGCGGCTTGAGCGCAACGGCCTGTTGCGCCCAGAAGTGGCCGACCACTACGCCCAGCAGGACGGCGCAGAGGATCTGAAAGTACAGCGATTTGGCGAGTCTCATGAGGCATCACCCATTGTTGAAATTGTGCGGATGCGCTTGTTGCAAATGTTTGGAGCTGAACGGCTGCCAGAGTTACCCGGCCAATCTGCGGAATGTAGGGGCGTAAACGAAACCTGAGAACAACCGTCGGGCAGTCCGCACCACCGAGGCCTGGATGGTCTTGCCATCGGCGCCGGTGCGCGACAATGCCACATCGATGCCACCGCTTGGGTGTTCCAGGCGCACTTCGGTCAATTGCTCGGCGCCCTCGCCCAGCAGTTCACCGATCACGGTGCCAGGGCTGACACAGGCAGTGGCCAACCCGATCGAACCTGTAATGGCCAGCGCGCGGTGGCAGCTGTGCGGCATGAAGTAGCGAACCTGCAGGGTGCCGTCATAGCGCGGCTTGGAAACCAATACCGGCTTGGGGATGACCATCCCGCTGACATCGCCCAGGCCCATGGCCTTGCCGGCCTTCAGGCGCAGCGCTTCCAGGCGCTTGAGCAGGTCTTCGTTGGCATCGAGTTCGGCAGGCGTTTCCGAACCGGTGACACCGAGCTGGCTGGCCTCGACCACCATCATCGGCATGGCCATGTCGATGCAGGTGACCGGTACGCCGTCGATCACGTCGGTGGCCTGGCCGGTCGGGAACAGCTTGCCGGTCTTGCTGCCAACCGCATCGAGGAACGTCAGCTGCACCGGGGCGGCAGTGCCCGGAACGCCATCGATCGCCGTGCGGCCTTCGTAACGCACGATCCCGCCGGGGGTTTCCACCAGCGAGTTGACGAACGTTCCGGTGTTGAGGTTGCGGATGCGCACCAGGGTCTTGCCTTCCTGGCCCTTGACCAACCCTTGCTCGATGGCGAACGGGCCAACGGCGCACAGCATGTTGCCGCAGTTAGGGGCAGTGTCGACCCGGCGCTGCGCGACCATGACCTGCACGAACAGGTAATCTACGTCAGCGTCGGCATGCAGCGAAGGGCTTACAATCGCCACCTTGCTGGTCTGCGGGCTACCGCCACCGATCCCGTCGATTTCCAGTTCATGCCCGGAGCCCATCAGGTTGATCAGTAATTCGTCGCGCTCGACCACGTTGGCAGGCAGGTCCCAGGCGTGGAAAAACGGCCCCTTGGAGGTGCCACCGCGCATGAGTACGCAAGGAATTCGTTGCATGATTTCGCACTCTTGTTGATCAATGGACATCATTGATGTTGTGGACACAAGATTGACAGGGATGGATAAATCAATCCAATGCAAATATCGTAGCTATTATTCCGATCCAGGCATCAATTAAACACCGGGGCCAGAGAGCGATTCGAGATGGAATATGAACTCCAAGACATCCGATCTTTCGTGAAAATCGCCGAACTCGGCAGTTTCCACGAGGCTGCGGAAGCGCTGCATTTGTCCCAGCCGGCGCTCAGCCGGCGGATCAAGAAGCTGGAAGAAGGGTTGGGCACGTCCCTGCTTGAGCGCACCACCCGTCGCGTCAGCCTGACCAGTGTCGGGCGCGACTTCCTGCCCAAGGCCAGGCGCCTGCTGGATGACTTCGAAGACTCGATCCTGAGCATTCGCGAGCTGGCCGAGCGCCAGACCGGCCAGGTGACCCTGGCCTGCATCCCCACCGCCGCGTTCTATTTCCTGCCGTCGGTGATTCGCGACTACAACGAGCAATACCCTAAGATCCGTATCCGCCTGCTTGACCTCAGTGCCAACGACGGGCTGGAAGCCGTGTTGCGCGGTGAAGCCGACTTCGGCATCAACATGATGAGCGGCCAGCACCCGGACATCGAGTTCGTCTCGCTGGTACAGGAGCATTTCGTGCTGGCCTGCCGCCGCGACCACAAGCTGGCAAACCGGGATTGCGTGACCTGGACGGAACTGGCCGACTACCGCCTGATTGGCGTGGGCCGGCTGAGCGGCAACCGAATGCTGCTGGACCACGCCCTGTCCGGGCTCAACCTGCGGCCCAAGTGGTTTTATGAAGTGCAGCACCTGTCCACCTCGCTGGGCATGGTCGAAGCCGGGCTGGGCGTGTCGGCCATGCCCAGCCTGGCCATGCCCAACGCCGACCACCCGACGCTGGTCAGCGTGCCGCTGACCGAGCCCGAGGTCACTCGCACCCTGGGCCTGGTCTACCGGCGTGGCGCCTCGCTGTCGCCGGCGGCGGAAAAATTCGTCTCGATCCTGCTGGAGAAGTGGCCCAACCGCTGACCGGGCAGCCTGGCGTTGGCCTGGGTGCAGCGAGGGGTGCAGGGCGGCAGCACTCATCGTCATTCCCCGCCCAGGCCGAGGGTGTTGGGGCGGCGCTTCTCGATGGCGAACTTGAGCAGGGCCGCCGAGCGGAACAGCCCATGGGCGAACTTGCCATAGGGCAACGTGATGAACAGCGCCATGACCGTACCCAGGTGCAGCGCCAGCACGATCGCCATTGCTGCGGTATCACGCAGGCCCAGCAAGGCAAGGCCACTGGCGCTGACCAGCAGCAGGAGCAGAATGAAGGCACAGTCCATGGGGCGCTGGGCGACGTCGCCCTGCTCCGGGGCCCGGCGCAGGTTCAGCGCCAGCAACCCGAGCGGGCCGACGATCAGGCCGATACCCCCCAGGGTACCCAGCAGCACCGGCGCGCTGAGCAGCGGGTATGGCGCCTGCTGGCCCAGCAGGTAGTGGTAGCCGGTAGCGACCACCGTGGCGGCAAAGCACAGCATGAAGCCGTAGAAGGTCATGTGATGGAAGCGCCGGCGCCACAGCGTGTAGCGGTCATCGGCATTGTTGCAGCCCTGGCCGTGGCCACCGTCCAGGTACTTCAAGGTCAACACCGCGCTGGTTGCCTCCAGCACGGCGCCTTGGGCGGGTTGCGCCTGAGCGGTTGCAGGCGATACAGCGCGCCAGAAGCGACGTACCGCCACCCCAAGCGCCAGGCCCGCCGCAGCGAATACCCCACCGAACATCAATGCCAGGGTGTTGTGCGGGAATACCGCGTAGAAGTTTCCGGCCAGCCGCCCCGGCAACAACGTGCCGTTGAGCCACAAGGTCAGCAGCAGGAACAGCGATAGGGCCAGCGACAGGGCAACGGCGACGTAGGTGCCGTTGTGCTGATACAGCCGGCCGAAGCGGGCCGGCCAGGCATACTCGGCGTAGGTCTGGCCACGCACCTTGGCCATGGCCTGGGGCACGTTCACGGCAAATTCGTGGGGGTCGGCGTACTGGCAGGCATGCAGGCAGGCCCCACAGTTGTGGCACAGGTTGGCCAGGTAGTGGATGTCGGCCTTGCCGAACTCAAGCCGACGGGTCATTGCCGGGAATACGGCACAAAAGCCTTCGCAGTAGCGGCAGGCATTGCAGATACGCATTTGCCGGTCGACTTCCTGCTCTTCCAGGTTCAGCGCAGGTATCAGTTCGAGTGCTGCGGGTTGGGCGACGGGCTGGCGTGCTTCAGGCAGTTGCGCGGTCATGGTCGTTCTCGTGTTCTGGATAGTCGTGGCCGGTTGCGGCAGCGGCGCTGGTGCCGGCGATGCGGCCGAAGGCAGTGCCGATGGACATGCCGACACCTGCCGTGTAGCCCTTGCCCAGCACATTGCCCGCCATCATTTCGCCGGCGACGAACAGGTTGGGGCTGGGCCGACCGGCAAAATGCACGGCCGCCGTTTCATCGGTGCGCAGCCCCAGGTAGGTGAAGGTCACGCCGGGGCGCAGCGGGTAGCCGTAGTAAGGCGGCGTGTCGAGCGGCCGAGCCCAGTGGCTTTTCACCGGTTGCAGGCCTTGGGTGTGGCAGTCGTCCAGGCGGGTGTGATCGAAGCTGCCGACCCGGCAGGCGCGGTTGTAGGCCTGCACCGTCTCGACGAAGGCCGGCACGGGCAAACCGAGCAACGCCGCCAGCCCCTCCAGGGTGTCGGCGCGGGCGCCCGGGAACACTGGCGGCATGAAACGACCTAGGGCTTTCTGGTCAATGATCGAGAAGCCCACCTGCCGTGGCTGCTGAGCCACCAGCCGGCCCCAGATGGCATAGCGCTTGGGCCAGAAATCCTCGCCTTCATCGTAAAAGCGCTGGCCGTCGCGGTTGACCACCACCCCCAGCGACACACAGTCGATACGCGTGCAGATGCCGCCGTCGTAAAGCGGCGCCCGGGCGTCGATCGCCACCATGTGCGCTTGCGTGGGGTCGCCGATGGTGTCGGCACCCTGTTCGATCATGCGGCGCAACAGCACCCCTTCGTTGAACCGCGTACCACGAATCAGGAAGTTGTCCGCAGGCCATTCGCCCCGCTCGTTCTGCCCCCAGGCATCGCGCAACCACTGGCGGTTGGACTCGAAGCCACCGGCCGCCAGCACACAACTGCGCGCCTCGATACGTTGGCCCGGCAGGGTGCGCCCCTGAACCTCGCGCGCCGGCACATGGGCCGCAACGAAGCGGCCGTTGTCCAGCTCGATGTCGGCCACAGGCGTGTCGTAGCGTATCTGCACGCCCAGCGCTTCGGCGCTGCGGAAATAGGCATTGACCAGCGCCTTGCCACCCCCCATGAAAAACGCGTTGGTGCGGGCAGTGTGCAGCGCACCGGACAAGGAAGGCTGAAAATGCACGCCATGCCGGCGCATCCAGCCCCGGCAACTGGCAGAGGCACGGATCACCAGGCGCGCGAGCTTTTCGTCGGTCTGGCCCCCGGTGACCTTGAGCAGGTCCTGCCAGAACTCCTCTTCGGGGTATGCTTCGACCAGCACATCCTGCGGGGCGTCATGCATGCAGCGCAGGTTGCGCGTGTGTTGGGAATTGCCACCACGCCAGGCGCGGGGTGCGGCTTCGAGCAGCAGCACGCTGGCTCCGGCCTCGCGCGCCATCAGCGCGGCACAGAGGGCGGCATTACCCCCTCCGATGACTAGCACATCGATCATTTCGCCTCCAGGTCACGAAGCGCCGAATGGTCGGCTGCTCCTCGTGGCCAGGGACTTTAATCAGTGCCCGGGCGGGACGAAACGCGATGACACCGGGGGGGCCTTCAGTTTTTCTAAAGGGTGGGCAAGCGGCGGGCCGCCGTCAGAGCAGCCGGGCGCCAGGCCATCGCCCCTGCTCCACCAGCGCCCGCGCCACTTCCTGCAGCACGATCCGGGTCGCCAGTGCAGCCGGTGACAGCTCGTCGTCGGCCAGGCTGACCATCACGTTGCGGCGCTGCGCCTGGGCATCATCAATGGCATAGACCCGCAACCCCGCCTGGTGCGCCCGGGCCACCGTGGCGCCCGGCTGCAGGGTGGCAGCATGGCCCGCACAAACGCAATCCATCAGCAACGACAGGCCATCGACTTCCATGACAATGTTGGCCTCCAGCCCGGCACGCTCGAAGATCGCGCGCAGGGTCGCGCGCAAGCCGTGCTGTGTGCTGGGCATCACCAAGGGCAGCGTGGCGATCTGCTGCAACGTCAGCGATTCACCCCATTCGGGGCGCACCAGCGCGGCGGGGATGAGTGCAAACAGCCGCTCGGTCAGCAGCGGCCGAACATCCAGCCGCGGCCCCGCTTCTGCCTGGAACAACACCGCAAGGTCAAGGTGCCTGGCGTTGAGCTGGTTCACCAGGTAGCCCGACAGCATCTCCACCAGGTGCAGGCGGATGTCGGGGTAGCGTTCACGCATCTTGTCGATCAGCGCCAGGCCCAGCACCGACGCTGTAGTCGGCGCCAGGCCCACGCTGACATAGCCGCTCATGCGGCCGCTTTGCGCGGCCAGCACAGCGTGCTCTGCCTGGCGCAGGGCCAGGCGCGCGTGGTACTCGAAGGCCAGGCCCGCAGCAGTCGGCGACACGCCGGTGCTCGAGCGCGTCAGCAACCGGGTACAGACCTCGCTTTCCAGCTTCGACAATTGCTGGCTCAGTGCCGAAGCACCGACGCCAAGCTCGACCGCAGCCCTGCCAAGGCTGCCGTGCTCCAGGACACTCAGGAAATAGCGAAGTTGACGTAACTCCATACAGCTCTCTTTCAACGATAGGGGGCTATCCTTGCGCATCTTAGCCTGTAGCAGGCCCGATGGCGCCGCCCCCTGCCGCTAACCGCGCGAATGCGGCAGTGGCTTCAGGCCGCTGTCCTCGATCGCTGCGTCGGCTTGTGGCGATGCCAGGTAGTCAAGCAGCGCCTGCGCGGCGGCATGGTGCTGGCTGTTGCTGACCACCGCGCCCGAATACAGGGTCATTTTCTGGGCTTCGGCCGGGATCAGGCCAACGATATCGATGCCCTTCACGGGTTTGAGCTCGCTCAACTGCTGGAAGCCGATTTCGGCCTGGCCGCGAGCGATCACAGCGCCTACCGGCTCGGCAGGAATCATGTGGGCCTTGGCCGCGAAGCCAGCACCCAGGTGCATGCCGGGGAACAGGGTCCTGGACAGGTAGACGCCGCTGGCGCTGTCGGAGTACGCCACGGATTTGCTGTTGAGCAGTACGGTGCGCAAGCCCTGCAAGGTGCTGATATCCGGCTTGGGCTGGCCTTGGCGCACGGCCATGGCGATGAATGATTGGCCCAGGTCGACCCGGCTGCTCTTGTCAGCCTGGCCACCCGCCACCAGCTTGTCCAGGGCAGCACCCACCATCAGCACAACGTCCGCCGGCTCGGCACGGGCAAGCCTGTTGGGAATGGCCTGTGGCGTTTCGCCCATGGAAGGCGCGGCCAGCACCTGCAGCTTGACCCCGAATTTCTTCTCGTAGGCAGGCGCCACTTGCCGGATTGCGCCCATGATGCCACCGGAGCTCAGGACCGTGAGGGTTGGCGGTTCGGCAGGCGCAGCCTGGGCGAGCGAGCAGGTCAATGAAGATGCCAATACAGCAGCACAGGACAACATTCGAAACACTGGAGTTTTCTCCGCAGTAAAAGCACGGCATGCTAGCGAAGCGGGAAGCGCCTGCGGCGTGAAGCAGCCATTAAGAATGTTTCACGTACGGTTTTCGGAGCGCTTTTCTACACCCAGTTGTCAGTTGAATAACGACCACCGAGCATGGCCCGGGCGAAGCCGTGTGCCTGTCCGTTGCGGCCGGCGCACACCGCAGGTGCGCCCCCCATGATCCCTCTCGAGATTGCATCTTGGCCAAACCACGCTCTCCCGCTTCCCCCGACGGCGCCCTCGACTGGCTGAACTTCTTTTTGGCAGATGTGCGCGACGGGCTTGGGCCATACCTGGCGATCTACCTGCTGGCGGTGCATCAATGGCAACCGGCAAGCATCGGCCTGGTAATGAGCCTGGCAGGCATTGCTGCACTGTTGGCGCAAACCCCGGCAGGGGCATTGATCGACCGTACCAAAGCCAAGCGTGCCGTGGTGGTGATCGCTGCGCTGCTGGTGACTGGCAGCTGCCTGTTGTTGCCGTGGATTTCCTCGTTCAGCGGGGTAGCCCTGACCCAGACCATCAGTGCCCTGGCGGGCTCGATCTTTGCGCCAGCGATTGCCGCCATATCCTTGGGCATCAGCGGCCCCAAGGCCTTTACCCGCCGGGTAGGCCGCAACGAAACCTTCAACCATGCCGGCAACGCCTGTTCGGCGCTGCTGGCCGGCGGCCTGGCCTACCTGTTCGGCCCGGCGGTGGTGTTCTACCTGATGGCCGTCTTGACCGTGGCCAGTGTGGTGGCGGTGAGCTGCGTGCCTGCCACGGCCATCGATCACCAACTGGCTCGCGGCCTGGCGCATGGCCCTGGCGGTGATGACGCCCCTGCAGGGCTAAGGGTACTGCTGCACAACCGGACACTGCTGGTATTCGCGGCGTGTTGCGCGCTGTTTCACCTGGCCAACGCGGCCATGCTGCCACTGGTCAGCCAGAAGCTCTCGCAGGTCGACCTGCAGCTGGCCACCCCGCTGACCTCCGCCTGCATCGTTGCCGCGCAACTGGTGATGGTGCCCATGGCGCTGCTGGTAGGCGCCAAGGCCGAACAGTGGGGCCGCAAGCCGTTCCTGCTGATCGGTTTCCTGATACTGCCGCTTCGCGGGGCGCTCTATGTGGTGTCTGACAACCCGTTCTGGCTGGTGGGCGTGCAACTGCTCGATGGCATCGGCGCCGGGATCTTCGGTGCGCTGTTCCCGATTGTGGTCAAGGACCTGACCGAAGGCACCGGCCGATTCAATGTGAGCCTCGGCGCGCTGACCGCGGTGTTCGGGCTGGGCGCTGCGCTCAGCCCTGGCATCGCCGGGCTGGTGGTGCAGGCTGCGGGCTACGATGCGGCGTTCCTGACCCTGGCCGGTATCGCCGGGGTCGCCTTCATCCTGGTAGTGCTGGCGCTGCCAGAAACGCACCCGCGCAGCCTGCCAGCGCCACTGCCCACCCCTGTCGGAAACTGAGCGCCTTATGCCTGTCAGTGAAAGTGCATTGATCATCTGGGCGGTCGCCGCACTGGCGACCTGCGGCGTCATTTTGCGCCCATGGCGCGTTCCGGAGTACGTCTGGGCCATGGGCGGGGCGGTGCTGCTGGTCGGCATTGGCCTGATGACGCCTCGGCGGGCCCTGGCCGCGGTGGCCGAAGGCGGTGACGTCTACCTGTTTCTGATCGGCATGATGGTACTGGCCGAACTCGCTCGCCAGGAAGGCCTGTTCGACTGGCTGGCACGGTATGCCGTGCAGCATGCGCGGGGTTCCGGGCAACGGCTGTTCGACCTGGTATTCCTGGTGGGCACGCTGGTTACGGTGTTCCTGTCCAACGACGCCACGGCCGTGGTCCTGACCCCGGCAGTCTATGCCGCGTGCAAGGCGGCCAAGGCCGACCCGCTGCCCTACCTGTTCATCTGCGCCTTCATCGCCAACGCCGCGAGTTTCGTACTGCCTATCTCCAACCCTGCCAACCTGGTGGTATTCGGCAGCCATATGCCGCCACTGCTGGACTGGCTACGCCAGTTCAGCCTGCCTTCTCTGGCCGCAATCTGCCTGACCTATGGGGTGCTGCGGGTGACTCAGCGCCGGCAGATCCGCCAACCGCTGGCGCTGAGCGTGAGCGGCGCGCCCCTGACGACTGGCGCCCGCCTGTGTGCAATGGGCATCGTGGTCACCGGCGCGTTGCTGCTGGGCGCCTCGGCACTGGACCGGGCGCTGGGGCTGCCAACATTCTGTGCCGGGGTGGCGACCACGGCACTGATCCACCTGTGGCAGCGACGCAGCCCACTGCCGGTGCTGCGCCACGTGGCCTGGGGCGTGCTGCCCTTGGTGGCAGGCCTGTTCATACTGGTCGAAGCCGTTGCACAGACCGGGCTGATCGAACGCCTCGCCCAGGCACTGGCCAGCCTGTCCGCACAAACACCGGTTACCGCCAGCTGGGTCGGCGGCGTGGGTGTAGCGATCGCCAGCAACCTGATGAACAACCTGCCCACCGGGTTGATCGCCGGGTCCATGGGCTCGCTGGTGGCGCTGCCCCAGCAAACCACTGCAGCTTTGCTGATCGGCGTCGACCTGGGGCCGAACCTGTCGATTACCGGCTCCCTGGCCACCCTGTTGTGGCTGGTGGCGATCCGCCGGGAGGGGGAGCATGTCAGCGCATGGCGTTTTCTGTGCCTGGGTGCGCTGGTGATGCCGCCTGCGTTGGCCGCCGCGCTGCTGGCCCTGTGGGTGTGACAGGGCTCGCCAGCGGCCAGCACTGCTAAAGCATCAAGGCGTGGCCGTGGCTGCCTCGGCCGGCTGCGCTTCCTGCTGCACCTGAATCGGCGCCGCTTCGGGCGGCGGTGCCAGCGGCTGCGAACCTTGACTGTCATCCACCACGGGTGCCACTGGCGCCTCCGTGGCTGGGGCAGCCGCTGCTGCCGCGGGCTGCGCTTCGGTGACAGGCGCGGCCTGCGCGGCGGGCGTAGTTTCAGCAGCGGGCGCCGGCGCTGCTGCCGCTGGGGTCGGTGCCAGCGGGTTCGCCGCCGCTTGCTCCGGCAGCCCCAGGGTAACCGCCGGCTTTTCCACTTTTGGCGCTTCGACCTTGGCTTTGCTGACCTTCTTCGGCTTGGGCAGGTAACTTTCCACCAAGGCAAAATAGCGATCGTAGAATTGCGCCGCCGTTACCGTCTCGCTCGCGACCTTGACCATCGAGTCGTCGCTGGAGCCAATCGGCATCGACACCGACCCCAGCACGCCCACGCCGAGGCTGGCCGAGGTGTTGGACTTTTTCAGCGCGTAGCGGTCCTGCAGGGCGTTGGCGAACATGGTCGAGTGCTGGTCGTCACTCGCGTCTGGCGCGCAGGTAACGTTGAAGCTGATCTGCAGATGGTTTTCGCTGTTTTGCTGGAAGCTCTTGTTGCCCACTACCTGGTTGGCACCGCTGCTGGTGATGATGTAGCCCTGGCTGAGCAAGGCGCGCCGCGCCGCCTCGCAAGAGCCGGCATCGCTTACCGGGAAACTGCGCGAGAATGTACCCGAGTCAGCGAAGTTCTCGTGCTCGTAAACGGCCGCTTTTTTCGAGGAACAACCGCTCACGCCCGCCAGCACCAGGGCCAGCCCGAGCGCACCAAAGACGGAAGATCTGGTCATTGCGTATTCCGGGTATGTCGAGAGGGTGCCTATTGTGCAACACAGCAGGCAAGCACACCAACCACTGGTCGGTGAAGAACCTGTAAGGTTGGTGTAAATGTGGGCCCAGGCCAATAACAGCCAGGTACCAGAACGAAAAAAGCGACCCGAAGGTCGCTTTGACGTTGCCTCGAGGCGTTCATGGGGCCTTGGGGCGAAGATGGCGCAGCGGACGGGACTCGAACCCGCGACCCCCGGCGTGACAGGCCGGTATTCTAACCGACTGAACTACCGCTGCGTATCATTCAGGCTTGCGCCCGATTGAAACTGGGTCTGACCTTGGGGCACGAGGGCCGCGAGGCAGGCACAAAAAAAGCGACTGGATCATCGCTTCTCTCGTGTTTGTTTCAAGGCGTTCTAGGGACCTTGAAACGAAGATGGCGCAGCGGACGGGACTCGAACCCGCGACCCCCGGCGTGACAGGCCGGTATTCTAACCGACTGAACTACCGCTGCGTATCGTTCAGGCTTGCGCCCGATTGAAACTGGGATCAGCCCAAGGCGTTGGCCTTGTGGCTTCAGACCGGTGCCAGGCACCCATCTGTTACTGAAAAATGGCGCAGCGGACGGGACTCGAACCCGCGACCCCCGGCGTGACAGGCCGGTATTCTAACCGACTGAACTACCGCTGCGCAGTGCGTTCCTCTCTGGCTTTTGGCTTCTTGCGAAACCTGAAGCGGCAGGAACATCTCAGGAAGTGGTGGGTGATGACGGGATCGAACCGCCGACCCTCTGCTTGTAAGGCAGATGCTCTCCCGGCTGAGCTAATCACCCTCGCGATGTTACTTGTTGCGTTTGCTTCGCTGAGGCCGCGAAATTTACGCAGGTGGCGAAGCTAAGTCAATAGCCCCGTTGGATTTTTTTCGAAGAAGTGGCAAGTGGCAAGTGGCAAGTGGCAAGTGGCAAGTGGCAAGTGGCAAGTGGCAAGAAGAAGCATGGGGTCGCTTGATGAATTTCTGAACCCTACAAATGACGAAGGAACCTTGCGGTCCCCTCTTGAAGCTTGAAGCTTGAAGCTTGAAGCTTGAAGCTTGAAGCTTGAAGCTCAGGTGTAGATCATCTTGCGGGTCATGCCGCCATCGACCACGAACTCCTGGCCAGTGACGAACGCCGCCTGCCGTGACAGCAACCAGGCAACCATGGCAGCCACATCCTCCACGGTCCCTACCCTGCCCGTCGGGTGCTGGGCGTGGTCGGCTTCGCTCAATGGCTCGGCACGGCGCTGCGCCGGGTCACGGGCATCGATCCAGCCAGGGCTCACCGCATTGACGCGGATCTCCGGGCCCAAACTCATCGCCAGCGCATGGGTCAAGGCCACCAGGCCGCCCTTGCTCGCCGCGTAGGCCTCGGTATCGGGCTCGGACTGCCGCGCTCGGGTGGAGGTGAGGTTGACGATCGCCCCGTTGTGCGCACGCAGGTACGGCGCACAATGCTTGGCCAGCAGCATCGGGCCATTGAGGTTCACCGCCAGCACCCGGTTCCACTGCGCCAGGCTCAGGCTTTCCAAGGTCTGGTTGTGCGGGTTGGCGATCGCTGCATTGCACACCAGTGCATCCAGGCGGCCAAATTGCCCGAGCACCTCGGACACCCCGGCACTGACCTGGGCTTCGTCGGCAACGTCCATGGTGATGAACCAGGCATTGTCACCCAGGGCCTTGGCCACCTTGGCGCCCCGCTGCCGGTCAAGGTCGCTGAGCACCACCTGCCAACCCTCGCAGATCAACCAGGCGGCAATGCCCAGGCCGATGCCGCGCGCGGCACCGGTCACCAGGGCTACCCGGCCGTTGTGGCCCGGGGTGCTGCCGCCAATCTGCATCACAGCGCGGCCAACCCGCGCGCCAGGTCGGCCTGCAGGTCTGCCACGTCTTCCAGGCCCACGGCAACGCGGATCAGGCTGTCGCGAATACCCGCAGCCTCACGCTCCTGCGGCGACAGGCGCCCGTGGGACGTGGTGGCCGGGTGGGCGATGGTGGTCTTGCTGTCGCCCAGGTTGGTGGTGATGGAAATCACCCGAGTGGCGTCGATGAAGCGCCAGGCGCCCTCTTTGCCGCCCTTGACCTCGAAGCTGACCACTGCACCAAAGCCACTCATCTGGCGCTTGGCCAGGGCGTGCTGGGGGTGGCTTGGCAAGCCGGCGTAATGCACCTTCTCCACGCCGTCCTGTCGCTCCAGCCACTCAGCCAGGGCCTGGGCACTTTCGCAATGCGCACGCATGCGCAACCGCAAGGTTTCCAGGCCCTTGGTGAAGATCCAGGCATTGAACGGGCTGAGGGTCGGGCCTGCGGTACGCAGGAAGCCCACCACCTCTTTCATCTGCTCGGCTCGGCCGGCCACTGCGCCGCCCATGCAACGCCCCTGGCCGTCGATGAACTTGGTCGCCGAGTGGAACACGATATCGGCACCCAGCTTCAACGGTTGCTGCAGTGCCGGGGTGCTGAAGCAGTTGTCGACGACCAGCATGGCGCCATGGGCATGGGCGATTTCACTGAGGGCAGTGATATCGACCAGTTCGGCCAGCGGGTTGGACGGCGATTCGACGATCAGCAGCTTGGTATTGGCCTTGATGGCCTTTTCCCAGCCCGCGAGGTCGGCCAGCGGCACGTAGTCCACCTGCAGGCCGAAGCGCTTGAAGTACTTCTCGAACAGGCTGATGGTCGAGCCAAATACGCTCTGCGACACCAGCACATGGTCACCGCCACTGCACAACGACATGACCACCGCAAGCAGCGCCGCCATGCCGGTGGAGGTGCCCACGGCCTGCTCGGCGCCCTCCATCGCTGCCAGCCGCTCTTCGAAGACACGCACCGACGGGTTGGTGTAACGCGAATAGACGTTGCCTGGCGTTTCGCCGGCGAAACGCGCAGCGGCGTCTGCCGCCGTGCGGAACACATAGCTGGAGGTCAGGAACAGCGCTTCGCTGTGCTCGCCTTCCGGTGTACGGCTCTGGCCAGCGCGCACCGCCAGGGTGTCGAAACCGACACCCTCGAGGTCGCTGTCCAGCCGCCCGGCATCCCATTGATCCGTCATGCCGTCGCTCCCTGAATCAGTTGTTGTAGAGGTCGATGATCGCGCTGACCGCCTGGTTCTTGACCTTGGCCAGGTCGTTACGGGCCTGCTCGATGCGGTCGAGGTAGGCTTCGTCGATATCGCCGGTGACATACTCACCGTTGAACACCGCGCAGTCGAAGTGCTCGATCTTGATCTTGCCGCCGCCGACCGAGTCGATCAGGTCCGGCAGGTCCTGATAGACCAGCCAGTCGGCGCCAATCAACTCACCCACCTGTTCGGTGGTGCGGTTATGGGCGATCAGTTCGTGCACGCTCGGCATGTCGATGCCGTAGACGTTGGGGAAGCGCACTGCCGGGGCTGCCGAGCAGAAGTAGACATTCTTGGCGCCGGCTTCGCGGGCCATCTGGATGATCTGCTTGCACGTGGTACCGCGCACGATCGAATCGTCCACCAGCATCACGTTCTTGCCACGGAATTCCAGTTCGATGGCGTTGAGCTTCTGGCGCACCGACTTCTTGCGCGCCGCCTGGCCAGGCATGATGAAGGTACGGCCGATGTAACGGTTCTTGACGAAGCCTTCGCGGAACTTGACACCCAGGCGGTTGGCCAGCTCCAGGGCGGCGGTGCGGCTGGTGTCGGGAATCGGGATGACCACGTCGATGTCGTGATCGGGGCGCTCGCGCATGATCTTGTCGGCGAGCTTTTCACCCATGCGCAGGCGCGCCTTGTACACCGACACACCGTCGATGATCGAGTCTGGGCGGGCCAGGTAGACATGCTCGAAGATGCACGGTTGCAGCTTCGGCGCTTCGGCGCACTGCTTGGTGAACAGCTGGCCTTCTTCGGTGATGTACACCGCTTCGCCGGGTGCCAGGTCGCGGATCAGGGTGAAACCCAGCACGTCCAGGGCGACGCTTTCGGAGGCGATCATGTATTCCACGCCTTCGTCGGTGTGACGCTGGCCGAACACCACCGGGCGAATGCCGTGCGGGTCACGGAAGCCGACGATACCGTAGCCGGTGATCATTGCCACCACGGCGTAGCCACCCACACAGCGGCTGTGCACGTGGGAAACGGCAGCGAACACGTCTTCTTCGGTCGGCTGCAGTTTGCCGCGCACCGCCAGCTCGTGGGCGAACACGTTGAGCAGCACTTCCGAGTCGGAGTTGGTGTTGACGTGGCGCAGGTCGGACTCGTAGATCTCCTTGGCCAACTGTTCGACGTTGGTCAGGTTGCCGTTATGCGCCAGGGTGATGCCATACGGGGAGTTGACGTAGAACGGCTGGGCCTCGGCCGAGGTCGAGCTGCCCGCGGTCGGGTAGCGCACATGGCCGATGCCGATGTTGCCCACCAGGCGCTGCATGTGGCGCTGCTGGAACACGTCGCGCACCAGGCCATTATCCTTGCGCAGGAACAACCGGCCGTCATGGCTGGTCACGATACCGGCAGCGTCCTGGCCGCGGTGCTGGAGGACCGTAAGCGCGTCATACAGCGCCTGATTGACGTTCGACTTACCGACGATACCGACGATGCCACACATGCGACGCAACCCCTACTTTGATGAAACTTGAGTGAATAGCGCTCAGGGCTTAGCTGGCCCGAGCAACTGTTCCTTGAACGGAAGATCAGCCGGAGCGCTGATCAGACCACCGGGCGACCATTGGCCGGCGAAACCCAGAATCAGGTTTTTCGACCAGTCGGCGACCAGAAGAAATTGTGGTATCAGGCGCGATTCCTGCCACCAGGTGTCCTGTTGAACCGGCCCCAGGCTGATCAGGCCGATGGCCACCACTACCAGCAAGGCCCCGCGCGCGGCGCCGAAGGCCATGCCCAGGAAGCGATCGGTGCCGGACAGCCCCGTCACGCGGATCAGCTCGCCGACCAGGAAGTTGACCATGGCCCCCACCAGCAAGGTGGCGACGAAAAGAATGGCGCAGCCGGCGATGACGCGCATCGATGGCGTCTGGATGTAGCTTTCAAGATACACCGAGAGCGAACCGCCGAACATCCAGGCAACCGCACCGGCAATGATCCAGATGAGCAAGGACAAGGCTTCCTTGACGAAGCCGCGCTTGAGACTGATCAGTGTGGAGACGGCGATGATCGCGATGATCGCCCAATCAACCAGGGTAAATGCCACGGTGCTGCCTGCAGACGTTTGAGGCGGCGCATTTTACCAGAGCGGTGGGGGCTTGGGTAAGCGGAATGTCAGGTGGATTGGTGTTTGCTTCATCGCCGGCAAGCCAGCTCCCACAGGGACTGTATAAACCTCACGCTATGTGCGGCCCCTATGTCAGGTGGATTGGTGTTTGCTTCATTGCCAGCACGCCAGCTCCCAGGGACTGCATAAATCTTAAGCCATGTGCAGCCCCTGTGGGAGCTGGCTTGCCGGCGATGGGCGGCAAAGCCGCCCCGGCGATATCAGCCGCGCTCAGGCTGGAAGCGCACCACAAAGCCCTTCAGGCTGTTCTGGCGGTTGACCGCATCGCGTACGCGCTCGGCCTCGGCGCGCTCGATCAATGGCCCCACATACACCCGGTTCATGCCGCCGGCCGAACGGATATAGGCGTTGTAACCCTGGCTACGCAAGGTTTGCTGCAGCTTCTCGGCACCGGCGCGGTTGGACAGGCTGGCCAGCTGGATCGACCAGCTGACCGGCAGCCCGTTGACGTCGATCTTCGATGGCGCAGCCTGGGCCGGCGTCGCTGCAGGTTTGGTTTCGACCTTGGCCGCCGGTGCGGCGGCCTGCGGCTTGGTCGGCTGGGCCTGTGCCTGGGTCTGCGGCGAGGCCGTGATCGGCTGGCTGGGCGTGCTGGCAGGGGCAGTCGACTCGTCGACCACCACCGGCGCCGACTGCGGTGCTTCAGGAACTTCCTGCGGCTGCGGCACGGTCACCGGGTCTACCTTCACTTCCGGCAGGCTGGGCATGGCAGGTGCCTGCGGGGCTTCGACGCGCACCTGGCGCATCTCGTCCTCGCGGGTGAACAGCATCGGCAGGAAGATCACCGCCAGTGCCACCAGCACCAGCGCACCGACCATGCGCTGTTTCATCCCTTTATCCAGCACTGCCATCTACTCAACCCTCCTGGGCATGCCGCTCCAGCCACGCCAGGGCCTGGGCGACACAGAAAAACGAACCGAACAGCACGATCTGGTCATCTGCCGTTGCCTGCGCGCATTGCCCTTCGAGGGCCGCGTCGACTCCGGCATAAGACTTCACCGCCGCGCCAAGGTTCGTCAAGGCGTCGGCCAACTCGGCAGCCGGCCGGCTGCGCGGGGTGTCCAGCGGGGCCACGGCCCAGTCATCGATCAGCCCGTGCAGCGGCGCGACCACGCCTGCCAGGTCCTTGTCGGCGAGCAGGCCGAATACCGCCAGCCGGCGCCCCTTCAGCGGCCGGCTCGCCAGGCGCCGGGCCAGGTACTGCGCCGCATGCGGGTTGTGCCCGACATCCAGCAGCAGCTCCACCGGCCGGCCCTGCCAGACCAGCTGGCGACGGTCTAGACGCCCGGTAATCCGGGTATCCAGCAACGCCTGGCGCACCTGCGCGGCATCCCACGGCAGGCCCATCAACAGGTACGCCTGCAGGGCCAGCGCGGCGTTTTCCATCGGCAGGTCGAGCAACGGCAGGCCGTTCAGCTCAACGGGCGCGCCATCGGCTGCAGTGCCACGCCAGTTCCAGCCGTTTTCGGCGCTTGCCAGGTCAAAGTCACGGCCGCGCAGGAACAATGGCGCTGCCAGTTCGGCGGCTTTGTCCAGCAGCGGTTGTGGCGGGTCGAGATCGCCGCACAGGGCCGGTTTGCCCGGGCGGAAGATACCGGCCTTTTCAAAGGCCACCTGCTCGCGGGTGTCGCCCAGGTAATCGACATGGTCAACGCCGATACTGGTCACCAGGGCCAGGTCGGCGTCCACCACGTTCACGGTGTCCAGGCGCCCGCCAAGACCCACTTCCAGCACCACGGCATCGAGCTGCGACTGGTGGAACAACCAGAACGCAGCCAGCGTGCCCATCTCGAAGTAGGTCAGGGAAATATCGCCCCGCGCCGCCTCCACGGCGGCAAAGGCTTCGCACAGGCGCTCATCGCTGGCCTCCAGGCCATCGATCAGCACCCGCTCGTTGTAGCGCAACAGGTGCGGCGAGCTGTACACGCCGACCTTGAGCCCCTGGGCGCGCAGCAACGAGGCCACGAAGGCGCAGGTCGAACCCTTGCCGTTGGTGCCGGTCACGGTCACCACGCGGGGCGCCAGCTTACCCAGCGCCAGCCGGGCAAGCACCTGCTGCGACCGCTCCAGGCCCATGTCGATGGCCGAGGGGTGCAACTGCTCGAGGTAGGCGAGCCATTCGCCCAGGGATCGTTGTTTCATCACGCGACGGCAGCCGCCTCACGCGCTTGCTCGGGGGTTTCCTGGCCAGTCATCTGCGCCAGCAGGCGAGCCAGGCGCGGGCGCAGTTCGCCACGGGAGATGATCAGGTCGATGGCACCATGCTCCAGCAGGAACTCGCTACGCTGGAAGCCTTCCGGCAGCTTTTCGCGTACGGTCTGTTCGATCACGCGCGGGCCGGCGAAGCCGATCAGCGCCTTCGGTTCGCCGACGATGACGTCGCCGAGCATGGCCAGGCTGGCGGACACACCGCCGTAGACCGGGTCGGTCAGCACCGAGATGAACGGAATGCCTTCTTCGCGCAGGCGCGCCAGCACCGCCGAGGTCTTGGCCATCTGCATCAGCGAGATCAGCGCCTCTTGCATGCGCGCACCGCCGGAAGCGGAGAAGCAGACCATTGGGCAACGGTGCTCCAGGGCGTAGTTGGCAGCGCGGACGAAGCGCTCACCGACGATGGCGCCCATGGAACCGCCCATGAACGAGAACTCGAAGGCACTGACCACGATCGGCATGCCCATCAGGGTACCGCTCATGGAGATCAACGCGTCTTTTTCGCCAGTCTGCTTCTGCGCGCCGGTCAGGCGATCCTTGTACTTCTTGCTATCGCGGAATTTCAGGCGGTCGACCGGCTCGAGGTCGGCGCCCAGTTCGGCACGGCCTTCGGCGTCGAGGAAGATGTCGATGCGCGCGCGTGCGCCGATGCGCATGTGATGGTTGCACTTGGGGCAGACATCGAGGGTTTTTTCCAGCTCCGGGCGATACAGCACGGCCTCGCAGGACGGGCACTTGTGCCACAGGCCTTCAGGCACCGAGCTCTTTTTCACCTCGGAACGCATGATCGAAGGGATCAGTTTGTCGACTAACCAGTTGCTCATGCTTTTTTTCTCCAGTATTGGCAGGCGGGGCCGTTATCGTCGGCCTGCCCTGCCCTTGAGCTCAAAATCTGTTACGAAACGATGATGGACCGGCCGCCGGGGCTTCCAGCGCGCCACTCCACCGCTAATGCGTTGTGTTGCCGCCACCATGGGTGCGGCTGCCCGGCAGGGCTGCGAATGCTATGGACGATGGCGCGCAGCCAGCCGTCACATCTGCCATCACGCCTGCCTCACCGCCTGCATGAAGGCTTCGATCTTCGCGGCGTCCTTGATGCCCTTGGCCTGCTCGACCCCACCGCTGACATCCACCGCATAGGGCCGTACCTGGGCGATGGCCTGGCCGACATTGGCCGCCGAAAGCCCACCGGCAAGAATGATCGGTTTGCTCAGCCGCGCCGGTACCAGGGACCAGTCGAACGCCTCGCCGGTTCCCCCAGGCACACCCGCCACATAGGTATCGAGCAGAATGCCGCGAGCGCCGGCATAGCGCTGGCAGGCTGCCTCGAGGTCATCGCCCGGGCGCACCCGCAGGGCTTTGATCCAGGGGCGGTGGTAGCCCTCGCAGTCCTCCGGGGCTTCATCGCCGTGGAACTGTAGCAGGTCCAGTGGAACCACTTCGAGGATCTCGTTCAATTCGCACCGCGAGGCATTGACGAACAGCCCTACCGTGGTCACGAACGGCGGCAGTTCAGCAATGATTGCCCGCGCCTGGCGCACGTCCACTGCGCGTGGGCTTTTGGCATAAAAGACGAAACCGATGGCATCGGCCCCGGCCTCGACAGCAGCCAACGCGTCTTCGATGCGGGTAATCCCGCAGATCTTGCTGCGAACATAGCTCATGAAACGCGAACCCTGATGATAACGGTCAAAGGCCGGATGTTAGCAAATGGCTTTTCGCCCGTCAGTCCGCCAACCCTTCATAACCGCTTAAAAAGTGTGGGCCAATGTAACGCCTGGGCAGGGTGAACGTGTCGGGGTACTCCACCTGCACCAGGTACAGCCCATAGGGATGGGCGGTTACCCCGCCTTCGCGGCGGTCACGCCCTTCCAGCACCTCACGCGCCCAGCTCACCGGGCGTTCGCCGCTACCGATGGCCATCAACACGCCGGCAATGTTGCGCACCATGTGGTGCAGGAAGGCGGTGGCGCGCACGTCCAGCACGATCATCTGGCCATGGCGGGTAACCCGCAGGTGGTAGATATGCTTGATCGGCGACTTGGCCTGGCACTGGCTGGCGCGGAAGGCGCTGAAATCGTGGGTGCCGAGCAGCGACTGTGCCGCCTGGGCCATACGCTCGACGTCGAGCGGGCGGTGGTTCCATGTCACCTCCTCGGCCAGGTGCGCCGGGCGGATCGGGTCGTTGTAGATGACATAGCGGTAGCGCCGGGCGCATGCCTTGAAGCGAGCATGGAAATCAGCCGGCATCGGCTGCGACCAGACCACACTGATGTCGTGCGGCAGGTTGAAGTTGGTGCCCATGGTCCAGGCACGTTCGTCGCGCACGGCACGGGTGTCGAAATGCACAACCTGCCCACAGCCATGAACACCGGCATCGGTGCGGCCGGCGCAAACCACGGCGATCGGCTCGTTGGCGACCTTGGACAGCGCTTGCTCCAAGGCCTGCTGGACACTGGGCACGCCGCTGGCCTGGCGCTGCCAGCCGCGGTAGCGTGCGCCCCTGTATTCCACGCCCAGGGCGATGCGGGAGTAGCCTTCGGCCGCAGATTCGGTGGCGGCGGTGTCGATGATGTCCAAGAGCATGAAACCTGTGGGGTGTACGAAATGGCGGGGATTATAACGACAACGGCAGCCGCGTAGGGCTGCCGTTGCTTGTCCACTGTAACCGATGGCCGCCTCGCTGGCGTCAGACCAACCGGGACAGCATGTCCTTGGCTTCCTGGCGCTGAGTGTCGTCGCCGTCCTTGACCACTTCGTCGAGGATATCGCGTGCGCCCTGGCTGTCGCCCATGTCGATATAGGCGCGAGCCAGGTCCAGCTTGGTGGCCACTTCATCACTGCCGGAGAAGAAGTCGAAGTCGAGATCGTCCAGCGGCTCCGGCTCTGGCTGCGCGGCTGCATCTTCGCTGGTGAAGTGCGGTTCCAGCGAGGGCGCCTCCAGGCTCTGCGACAGCTTGTCCAGCTCGGCGTTCACGTCATCGAGTTCCGAGGCAAAGCTTTTGTCTGCCGGCGAGTCGTCTTCCAGCGACAGTGACAAGTCGAAGTCCGAGGGCAGATCGAACTCGGAGACCGGATCGAACTCTGGCACGCTGTCGAAGGCCGCCAGCTCGGCAGCCACATCGCCCGCGGCGGTGTCGGCTGCTGGCGCAGCAGCGGGGGTGACGGGTTCGGTGACATCGAGGTCGAAATCCGACAGGTCGACCGCGGGTTGCGGCTCGGCCTGGGCCAGCATGGCTTCGAAATCCGCATCGGCGTCGGCTTGCAGGTCCTCATCCAGGGCGAACGGCTGTTCTTCTGGCGGCGCACCTGGCTGCACCGGCTCGTCCAGCACCGGTTCGGCGATCACCAGCTCATCAGGCACTGGCGCCTGCGCCGCGGGCTCGTCGAGCATCGCCGCGGCCAGCGGATCGTCCTCGGGCAAGTCTTCCCCAAGGCCAAGGTCAAAGGCATGGTCCAGGTCCGGTTCGCCCAGCCCCTGATCCTCCAGGCCGGCGACGTCCAGGATAGGCACTTCATCGAGAGGGTCCAGCCCGGCATCAGGTTCAGCGCCAACCTCCGGCTCAGCCACTGCCTGCGGTTCGAGCTCTGGCACCTGCTCAGGCACCCCATCGGCAACCACCGGCGCCGCGGCGTCATCGTGCAACAACTCCTGCACGTACTGCTCGTCCATTTCGGCAGCCAAAGCTGCCGCGCCCAGGCCGGCAGCTGCCAGGCCCAGCATGGCTGGGTAGCGTTCTTTCAACTCGGCCACAGCGGCGCCATTGTGCTCGCCGGCTTGCAGCTGGCGCTCCTGTTCGGCGAAGGCCGTCTGATCACCCTGGCGGGCATACACGTCCATCAGCTTCAGGCGCAGGTCATCACGGGCCGGGGCAGCGGCCACGGCAGGCTCCAGCAGATCGGCGGCACGGTTCAGGCGCCCCTCGGCCAGGCACTGGTCGACTTCCGCCAGCAGCGCGGCGTGAGGGTCTGCCGGTGGCTCTGCGGCAGCCGGTTCGGCCACTTTTTCCGCAGCCACGGCAGCGGCGGCCGATGCGGCGACCACTGCAGGCGACAAGGTGACGCTCGGCTCGGCCACTTCGACGCCGTCGAAGCTTTCGGTGTCGGTGTCGAAACCGGTGCCCTGCTCTTCTTCCAGCGCCCGCGCCATGCGCAGGTGCTTTTCCGCCTCTTGTTGAGCCTTGCGCTTGCGCGCCAGCAGCCACAACAGCAGTGCCAGGACAAGAATGGCAGACCCGGCGATCAGCCACAGCAGCCAAGGGTTACCGAGAATCTGCTCGAGCGCGCCGTTCGCCTGGCTGGCCGGCGCCGGGGCAGGCTCTGCCGCCGGCTTGCTGGCAGGTGCAGCCTGGGTGGGGGCTGGCTCGCCGCTCGCCTCGGCACCTGCCGCAGGCGCTGACGCGGCTTGCGGCGCGGGCGCCGGTGCGACGCCTGCCGGGGACGGCGTGGCGGCACCCTGCGCCTGAAGACGCGCCAACTGGTCGTTTTTCAGGTCGATCAGACGCTGCAGCTTGTCCAGCTGGCTCTGCAGGTCACTCATGCGGCTCTTGAGTTCGTCGTTGTCGCGGCGGCTGGTATCGAGGCTCTCCTGCGCCACCGCCAGCTTGTCGCTTAGCGCTTTGGCCTGGTCGGCCCCCGCCTGGTTGCCCGGGCTGACCAGGCGCAGGTTGTCGCCCTGGGCAACACGCGCCGGGGCGGCGTCGGCGGCACCACGGCGAGTGGCGTCCAGCTGACGGGCCCGCGGACCCAACCGACGGCCCTCACGCCAGGCCGCGTACTGCTCGGCCACCTCACGGTTGGCCTCGGCCTGGGCGATGCTCTGAACCTGCTGCTGGTCGGGCAGGCGCAGCACCTGGCCAACCTTCAGCTGGTTGATGTTATTGCCGATGAAGGCATCCGGGTTCAGGGCCTGGATGGCGATCATGGTCTGCTGGATCGAACCGCCCTGGGTGTTGCGCGCGGCAATTTGCCACAACGTGTCGCGACGCTGGGTGGTGTAGCTGCTGGCAGCGGTACTGGCCGGGTTGAGATTGCCAGCAGCCGGTTTGTCGCCCTGGGCCTGGGCCTGGTCGAGCAACACGCTGTAGTCACGCAGCAGGCGGCCCTGCGGCCACATCACCTGGACCAGGAACTTGACCACGGGCCCAGGCAGCGGCTGGCTGGAGGTCACCCGCAGCACGCTTTTGCCGTTGGGGTTGATGACCGGCGTGAAGGTGAGGTCTTCGAGGTAGGCCGCGAATGGCACCCCGGCCTTGCTGAACTCTTGCGCAGGCGCCAGGCTGGGTGCCACTTCGGCGGCCTTGAGGTCGCGCACGTCGAGCAATTCGATCTCGGCGTCCAGCGGCTGATTCTGTGCCGACTTCAGGGTCAGCTCCCCCAGGCCCAGCGCATTCGCCATGCCAGACGACAGCGCTGAAGCTGCAGCCATGGCCAGAACCAGTTTGCGAATTCGAAGCATGACCTCTTCCCTTGTATGAATCGTCCCGAAACCTGCATGCGGAGCAGGACAAAAGTGCTCGCCAGTATCTTTTACAGCCTGTGTTTAATCAACAATTGCGCCACTTGCACAGCGTTGAGCGCGGCACCTTTGCGCACGTTGTCGGTGGTCAGCCAGAGGTTGAGCTGCTGCTGTTCATCGATACCGTGCCGTACACGACCAACATAGACCACGTCTTGCCCGACTGCGTCACCAACCGGGGTTGGATAGTCATCATTTTCCACCCGTTCGATACTGTCGGCAGCCTCCAGGGCCTGGTTGACCGCGGCCAGATCGACCGGGTGACAGCTTTGCACGGCCACACTGAAGCTATCGCCGAAAAACACCGGTACTTGAATGCAGCTCACGGAAATCTTCAGCTCAGGCAGGCCCAACAGCACACGCAGCTCAGTGACCAGGCGGCGCTCCAGCGCAGTATGGCCCTGATCGTCGGCGGCACCGACCTGGGCCAACAGGTTGAACGCTACCTGGCGGTCGAAGAAGCGTGGCTCCAGCGGCCGGGCATTGAGCAGTTCGGCAGTTTGCCTGGCCAGTTCGCTGACGCCCTCGCGGCCTTGTGCCGAAACGGCCAGTGCGGCCATCACCTGGATACGCTCGATTTCCAGCAGGCCCTTGAGCGGCGCCAGGGCGACGGCCAAGGCGACAGCGGCCGAGCACGGGCTGACAATTCGCGCGGGCAGCTCCAGGCTGGCGATGCGCTCGGCGTTGGCTTCGGGCACCAGCGCCAGGGCGTCGTCCAGGCCACCAGACAGGTCGATCACCGTGCAACCGGCTTGCAGCGCCTTGCCGGCAAAGCTGCGGCTGACCGCAGCGCCAGTGGCGAAGAACGCCAGCTTGACCTGGCCGAAATCGAAGCTGTCGACTTCGCGAACCTTCAGTTTCTTGCCGGCGAACATCACGCTGCTGCCGGCCGACTCCATGCTGGCCAGCAGGTGCAGGGTTGCCACGGGGAAATCCAGTTCTTCGAGGATCTGTACCAAGGCTTCACCGACGCTGCCGGTGGCGCCGACGACGGCGATGTCCAATGGGTGTGTCATGGTAGGGATCCTCTTGCAGAAAACGGCGGGGGCGGCACTTTACTCGGATTGCAGGGTTTTGTCTGTGATGGCTTCAGCTTGGTTGGGCCAGCTGCGGTAGCAGACTGCTTGACGGGGCCAGCGGTGGTTCGCGGAGGCTGCAGCAGCTGGCGCCAAACAAAAAACCCGTGCTGTTGCCAGCACGGGTTTTCGGACGAACCAGAACGATCAACGCTCCAGCAGAATCCGCAGCATGCGGCGCAGCGGCTCGGCAGCGCCCCACAGCAGCTGGTCACCCACGGTGAATGCGCCCAGGTACTGCGAGCCCATGTTCAGCTTGCGCAGGCGGCCAACCGGAATGTTCAGGGTGCCGGTGACCTTGGTCGGCGACAACTCCTGCATGCTGATTTCACGCTGGTTAGGCACCAGTTTCACCCAAGGGTTGTGCTGGCTGATCATGCCTTCGATATCGGCAATCGGCACATCCTTGTTCAGCTTGATGGTCAACGCCTGGCTGTGGCAACGCATGGCGCCGATGCGCACGCAGATACCATCGACCGGGATCGGGCTCTTGAAGCGGCCGAGGATCTTGTTGGTTTCGGCCTGGGCCTTCCACTCTTCACGGCTTTGGCCGTTCGGCAGTTCCTTGTCGATCCACGGGATCAGGCTGCCAGCCAGCGGTACGCCGAAGTTCTCGGTCGGGAACGCTTCGCTGCGCATGGCCTCGGCGACCTTGCGGTCGATGTCGAGAATGGCGCTGGCCGGGTTGGCCAGGTCGTCGGCGACGGCCGCGTGGGTAGCGCCCATCTGCTTGATCAGCTCACGCATGTTCTGCGCGCCAGCGCCCGAGGCTGCCTGGTAGGTCATGGCACTCATCCACTCGACCAGGCCAGCTTCGAACAGGCCACCCAGGCCCATCAGCATCAGGCTGACAGTGCAGTTGCCGCCGATGTAGTTCTTGGTACCGGCGTCCAGCTGCTGGTCGATGACCTTGCGGTTGACCGGGTCGAGGATGATGACCGCGTCATCCTGCATGCGCAGGGACGAGGCGGCGTCGATCCAGTAACCCTGCCAGCCGGCTTCGCGCAGCTTGGGGAAGACCTCGTTGGTGTAGTCGCCGCCCTGGCAGGTCAGGATAACGTCGAGGGTCTTGAGTTCTTCAATCGAATAAGCGTCCTTGAGCGGCGCTGTATCCTTGCCCACGTTCGGGCCTTGGCCACCCACGTTGGAGGTGGTGAAGAACACCGGCTCGATAAGGTCGAAGTCCTGCTCCTCCAGCATCCGCTGCATGAGCACGGAACCGACCATACCGCGCCAACCGATCAGACCTACACGTTTCATCGCAACTACACCTTTGCTAAAAGTGGGCCGCCACCAGGAATGTGGGGTGGCGGGCCAGAGAGATTACAGATTCCGCAGGGCTGCGACTACTGCGTCGCCCATTTCCTGCGTACCAACTTTGGTGCAGCCTTCCGAGAAGATGTCGCCCGTGCGCAGCCCCCGGTCCAGAACCAGGCTCACGGCCTTCTCGATCGCCTCGGCGGCGGCCGACTGATTGAAGCTGTAACGCAGCATCATCGACACCGACAGAATGGTCGCCAGTGGGTTGGCGATACCCAGGCCGGCGATGTCCGGGGCCGAGCCGTGGCAAGGCTCGTACATGCCCTTGTTGTCGGCATCCAGCGAGGCCGAAGGCAGCATGCCGATGGACCCGGTCAGCATGGAAGCTTCATCCGACAGAATGTCACCAAACATGTTGTCGGTCACCATCACGTCGAACTGCTTGGGGGCGCGCACCAGTTGCATGGCGGCGTTGTCCACGTACATGTGGCTCAGTTCCACATCCGGGTAGTCCTTGGCCACGTCTTCGACCACTTCGCGCCACAGCTGGCTGGAAGCGAGCACGTTGGCCTTGTCCACCGAGCACAGTTTCTTGCCGCGCACGCGGGCCATGTCGAAACCGACACGGGCAATGCGGCGCACTTCGCTTTCGCTGTACGGCAGGGTGTCGTAGGCCTGGCGCTCGCCACCTTCCAGTTCACGCTGGCCGCGTGGGGCACCGAAGTAGATACCGCCGGTCAGCTCACGAACGATGAGAATGTCCAGGCCGGAAACGATCTCGGGCTTGAGCGAAGACGCGTCGGCCAGTTGCGGGTAGAGGATGGCCGGGCGCAGGTTGGCGAACAGGCCCAGTTGCGAACGGATTTTCAGCAGGCCGCGCTCCGGGCGGATATCACGCTCGATCTTGTCCCACTTCGGCCCGCCCACCGCGCCCAGCAAGACCGCGTCGGCCTTGCGCGCACGGTCCAGGGTTTCGTCGGCCAGGGGCACGCCGTGCTTGTCGATGGCAGCGCCACCGATCACATCGTGGGCCAGGC
>NZ_BCBD01000047.1:0-32819 GCF_001320345.1 Pseudomonas sp. NBRC 111127
GCTGCAGTTGCACGCCGCGTTTGTTACCCAGCAACTCGTGCCATTCGTCCACCACGATCAAGCGCAGCGTGGCGAAATCGGCTTCTGCCTGGGCACGCGTCAGTAGCAGGGTCAGGCTTTCCGGGGTGGTGACCAGCACGCTGGGCAGGCGCCGCGCCTGCCGGGCGCGCTCGGCACTGCTGGTGTCGCCGCTGCGTACGCCGACACTCCACGGCAAACCCAGCTCATCGAGGGGCGCTTGCAGGGCGCGCGCAGTGTCGGCGGCCAGGGCGCGCATGGGCGTGATCCATATCACCTGCAAGGGTGCTGCCTGGCGCCCCTGCGCCTGGGCCTTGAATGCGCGCAGTGCCGCCAGCCACACCGCGTAGGTTTTGCCGGCACCGGTGCTGGCGTGCAGCAGGCCAGACTCGCCACGCTCTACCGCCGCCCAGACCCGGCGCTGGAACGCGAACGGTTTCCAGCCACGTTTGCTGAACCAGGCGTTGGCGAGGTCGGTGGTGGGCATTGGGCGCAGGGTCCTTCGAAGGTTGTGCTTCTACAGACCACCCGCCGGCGGCAATGGTTTTACCGGATCAATTGCCCAACAGGTAACCGCTTCGGCACACCTGCTCGCCGGCCACATGGGCGATGACCATGCCCGCGGTGGCCATGCGCCGTACGCTGCGGGCGTACAACAAACCGGCCTGGCTATTGCGCACGGCAGTGACCCGGTCGCTGAGGGGGTCGATGACTTCGGCGATCAGTTGGCCTGCCGCCAGTTGCTGGCCTGGTTTGGCGTGGTACACCAGCAATCCACCCAGGGGTGTCGCCACCGGTTCTACGGCGGCCAGCGGTGTAGCCGGGCGCAGCAGGGCGGGGAGTGCCGGCTTGGCACCCTCGATAATGCCGGCGTGGGTGAGGAAGTCGAGAATCGCCCCGCAATCCTTGCTGGCCAGTGCGTGACTGACGTCGGCCTGGCCGCGCAACTCGACCGTGACCGAGCAACAGCCCAACGGGATAGGGAAGCGTTTGCCGAAGCGCTGCTGCAACTGCCACCAGACCAGGCTGAAGCACTCGTCGAACGACTGCCCGCCCGAATCGGTGGCCAGCAGGCTGGCCTGTGCACCCAGGTAGCGGGCCAGCGGTTCGATCTGCGGCCAGGCGTCGGGTGTGGTGTACAGGTGCTCCACCGCTTCGAAGTCGCAGTGCAGGTCCAGTATCAGGTCGGCATCGCAGGCCAGCCGTTGCAGGATCAGGCGCTGGGCCTGCAGCGGCGTGCGCGCCGGGTGCGCGTCCAGCCCGCGGCGCAGGTACTCGCGGATCAGCGCAACGTTATGGGCAGGGTCCTGGCTGAGGTGCTCTTCGATCTGGTCGCCGATGGTGTCCGACAGGTCGACGAAGTTACGGTTGAAATTCTCGCCACTCTGTAGCTCGAAGCGCCCCAGTGGCGCGTCCAGCAGCACCTGCTCCAGGCCAACCGGATTGGCCACCGGCACCAGGATGATTTCGCGCTGCAGACGGCCTTGTTGTTCCAGTTCTGCCAGGCGGCGCTTGAGGTGCCAGGCGACCAGCATGCCGGGTAGCTCGTCGGCGTGCAGCGATGCCTGGATATAGACTTTGCCACCACCGCGGGGGCCGAAGTGGAAGCTGTGCAGTTGGCGGGTGATGCCCGGAACGGGTGAGAGCAGGTCGTGTGTTGAATGGTGCATGGTGGTCCTGGCTGCGTGGCGAAAACGGTCTGCGACACGGGTCGGCACACAGATAGAAGCACAGTTTTCGGCGTTGTGCCTGCATAGGTTTTGCCGAAACTCGGTGAGGGTGGGCTGCGCGAGCGAGCCCGCCCACACCGGGGCCACCCAGCCAGCAACCTAGGCCAGCAAGGCCTGCAGCGTCGCCAGGTCGTCGGCCTCTTCCACCGGTTTGTCCAGGCGCCAGCGCAGCATGCGCGGGAAGCGCACGGCGATACCGCTCTTGTGCCGGCGGGACAGGGCGATGCCCTCGAAGCCTAGCTCGAACACCAGGGTGGGGGTCACGCTGCGCACCGGGCCGAAGGTTTCCACGGTGGTTTTGCGGATGATGCTGTCGACCTTGCGCATCTCCGCGTCGCTGAGCCCTGAGTACGCCTTGGCAAACGGCACCAGTGCCCGCCCAGGCGTGCCGGCCGGCGCGTCCCACACGGCGAAGGTGTAGTCGCTGTACAGGCTGGCCCGGCGGCCATGGCCACGTTGGGCATAAATGAGCACGGCATCGACGCTGAAGGGGTCGACCTTCCACTTCCACCAGGTGCCCATGTCCTTGGTACGGCCCACGCCGTACAAGGCCTCACGCTGCTTGAGCATCAGGCCCTCGACGCCAAGGCTGCGGGATTGCTCACGCTGGCGGGCAAGGTCGGCCCAGTCCGGGCCTTCGAGCAGTGGCGACAGCAGGACCGGGGCAAGCGGGTGTTCTTCCACCAGGCGTTGCAGCTGGGTGCGGCGTTCGTGCTGCGGTCGGCTACGCCAGTCTTCGCCTTGCCACTCCAGCAAGTCGTAGGCTTGCAGCACGACAGGCGCGTCGGCCAGCAGCTTCTTGCCCAAGGTTTTGCGGCCAAGGCGCTGCTGCAGCAGCGCGAATGGCTGCACGGCCAGTTCCGTCGATGACTCGCCCGGCTTCCACACCAGGATCTCGCCATCCAGCACCACCCCATCAGGCAGTGTCTGCGCCAGGCCATGCAGTTCGGGGAAGCGCTCGGTGACCAGCTCTTCGCCGCGTGACCACACCCAAAGCTGGCCCTCGCGCTTGACCACCTGGGCACGGATGCCGTCCCACTTCCATTCGATCTGCCAGTCACTCGGCGGGCCGAGCAAGGCGTCGAACTGCTCGCTGGGCACCTGCAGTGGGTGGGCCAGGAAGAAGGGGTAGGGCTGGCCGCCGCGCTGACTGTGTTCATCGGCGGACTCCTCGGCGATCAGCTTGTGGTAGCTGGCGGCGCTGGGGCGGTGACTGATGTCGGTATACCCAACCAGCCGCTGGGCCACGCGCTTGGCGTCCAGCCCGGCCAGTTGCGCCAGCGCACGGGTGACCAGCAGCTTGGACACGCCCACGCGGAAGCTGCCGGTGATCAGCTTCAGGCACAGCATCAGGCTGGGGCGTTCCAGTTGCGCCCACAGCGCTGGCAAGCGTTCGCGGACCTGCTCGGGCGGCAGGCCCCGCAAAGGCAGCAGATGGTTTTCAACCCAGGCTGCCAAGCCTTCGTCGTTGCCTTCTGCATGCTGCGGCAACAGCAATGAAATGGTTTCGGCCAGGTCACCGACTGCCTGGTAGCTTTCCTCGAACAGCCAGTCCGGCAGGCCGGCCATGGCCGTTGCCAGTTCGCGCAGCAGGCGCGTCGGCACCAACTGCCGAGGGCGCCCACCGGCCAGGAAATACACCGCCCAGGCAGCGTCTTCGGCGGGCGCGGTGGCGAAGTAATCACGCAGCGCTTCGAGCTTGGCATTGCTGGAAGTGGTCGCGTCCAGGCGCAGGTACAACGCAGCGAACGCTTTCATGGCGCAGGCTCGGGCGTGGCTGCATCGTCTTCGTCGCCGTACTCGGTCACGAAGGCACGGGCATCCAGGCCTTGTTCGTTGAGGTAACGCACCAACACATTGACCGAACCGTGGGTCACCATCACCCGTTCGGCACCGGTCTGGCTGATGGCCCAGAGCAGGCCTGGCCAGTCGGCATGGTCGGAAAGCACAAAGCCCCGATCTACACCGCGGCGCCTGCGCGTGCCGCGCAGCAGCATCCAGCCGCTGGCGAACGCGTCGCTGTAGTCACCGAAGCGGCGCATCCAGCTGCTGCCCCCGGCTGACGGAGGCGCCAGGACCAACGCCCGGCGCAGCATGGGGTCGTTGCGCGCGATATCGCCGGCATAGCGGGTATCGGGTAGATGCACACCGGCTTCACGGTACACCCGGTTGAGCGGTTCGACGGCGCCATGCACCAGGATCGGGCCGATGCTCGCGTCCAGGCCGTGCAGAATCCGCTGGGCCTTGCCGAAGGCGTAGCAGAACAGCACGCTGGCCTTGCCCAGGTCGCAATTGGCCCGCCACCAGGCATTGATGCCGGCGAAGATCTCGCTTTGGCTTGGCCAGCGATAGATCGGCAAGCCGAAGGTCGACTCGGTGATGAAGGTGTGGCAGGGCACCGGCTCGAAGGGCGTACAGGTGCCATCAGGCTCGACCTTGTAGTCGCCGGAGGCTACCCAGACCTCGCCCTGGTACTCCAGGCGCACCTGCGCCGAACCCAGCACATGCCCGGCCGGGTGCAGGCTCAGGGTCACGCCGTGGTGCTGCAGGCGCTCACCGTAGGGCAGGGTCTGCAAATCGATGTGCTGGCCCAGGCGGCTGCGCAGGATGCCGGCGCCCGGGCTGGCGGTCAGGTAGTGGCCGTTACCGGTGCGGGCATGGTCGCCGTGGCCATGGGTGATCACGGCGCGGTCCACGGGCCGCCACGGGTCGATGTAGAAATCACCGGGTGGGCAGTACAGGCCTTCGGGGCGAGCGATGACGAGGTCCATGGCGTAGGCGCTGGTTACCGAGAGTACTTGTTAGGAGCTCGGAACCAGCTTGGGAGTTCGAACCATTTCTTCGAGGGAAAGGGTCACAGGCTTCCATGCCCGGGTACGCTACTTGCCCGGCACCAGCGTCAAGCGCTGGTTGCCATACGCTCGCGCGAAGTTCTGCTGTTGCAGCGGCAAGCTCATGAAGCGCCCTTTGAACCAGGCATCCAGCCCATCGCTGTAATGGGCGCTGGCCGGGTTGCCGGACTGGCCACTGCTGGTCAGCACCTGCAGCGGTTCGGCCTGGCCGAAGTCGACGATCATGCGCGCGGAGGCGGGCAGGCGGGTGGTGAAGTCACTGCCCCAGGCGTAAGGGGTGAGCGCGAGGGTAGTGAAGTCGCCACCTGCGGCTTGCGGCGCACGGCTGAGCGCATCGCCCAAGCCATGGTAGGCCGGCGCCGGCCAGTGGTACTGGTGCAGCTTGCCCCATTGCCAGGCGCGGCGGTCGGCGCCCAGCTGCGCAGTGCCGGCATCTACGGCTGCCGCCAGGCTGCGGGCCAGAATGGCTGGCTTGTCTTCTTTCTGCGGGGTGTTGCGGTCGTCCCAGAATGGGCTGTCGTCGCGCCCCAGCAGGTGATCGGCCTGTGCCGAGAACGACAACCGCGCGTTGCTTACGAAGGCCTGCCAGGCAGGGCTGGACGCAGGGCCGAGGTCATCGAGGAAGGTCTGCCTGGCGACTTCCTGCAGGAACAGTTCATACAGCGCGGCGTCTGCCGATACCGGGCTCAGGCGACCGTCGAATGCCTTGAGCCGCGCCAATGCCTCGCGGGCCTTGTCGCGTTGTGCGCCTGGCAGGGCGTCGATTGCCTGCTTCAGCGGCTGGGCCATGCCGGGGGCGTCGAACATCTGCTTGAGCTGATTGGCCATTAGTGTGACCTGGTCGTTCTGCAGGGCCATCAGGCTGCGGCTGTCATGGCGGCCATTGCCAGCCAGCTGGGCCAGGCGCTCGGCACGCTCAGGGTAGTACCAGGTGCTGGACAGCTGCATGCCATAGCCGCGTGGCTGGCTGCGCTGGTTGGCATGGCCGATCCAGCCAGCAGTGGGGTCCTGGTCGTACGGGTGCAGCATCGGGTCGGCGTAGCCGTCCCAGTCATAGCGCCCGTCCCAACCAGGGGAGGGCAGCAGGCCCTGGCCTTCGCGGCGGTTGGGGTAGCGCCCGCTGACCTGCCAACCGATGTGCTCGGGCTCGGCGAACACGAAGTTGAGGGCGGCCGCAGTGACCTCGCGGGTGCTGTCGAAGGCGCGCTCGAGGTTGCCGGCGCGGGTCAGGTCGAAGAGCGCATCCAGGCTCCGGTCGCCCTTGAACTGCGGCAAGTTCAGGGCCAGGCCCAGGCTGGCGTTGTCGGGCTGGGCCAGCAGGGTGCCGTGGCGGGTGTCATACATCACTTCGCGCTGTGGCCGCTGGCCGCGCACGAAGAAGGTTTCGCTGCGCGCGCGGGCCGGCACCCACTTGCCATCTGCCAGGTAGCTCAGCTGGCTGCCCTGGCGGCGCAGTTGTTCCAGGAACAGGTCCTGGTTGTCGGCCATGACTGCGCTGCTGCTCCAGGCCAGTTTGCCGTTGTAGCCGGCCAGCACGATCGGCAGGCCCGGCAGCGACAGGCCGGCAACCTGGTACTTGCTGGTGTGGATTTGCAACGGGCTGAGGGCCCAGGCGGCGCGGCTGTCACTGGCCAGCAGGCTTTTGCCGCTGCGGCTGCGTTGCGGGCCCAGGGCCAGGTTGGCCGAGCCTGGGCTACCGAGCAGGTCGAGGTCGGCCAGCTTCTGGCTGGCGGCCGCCAGCGCCGGCAGCCCTGGCAACTGGCTGGCCAGGTTGAGGCCCTTGAGCTTGTCGACTTCGCTTGTGGCCAAGGGCTCGTCCGGTGCACCGGGCAGCAGCCAGGCCAGTTTGTCGCTGCCGACTTTCTGCGCCAGGGTCAGGGCGCTGAGTTCCTCCTGCAGGTTCACCGACTGGCTGAACGCATACAGGCAGAAAAGCAGCGCCGAATCTTCAGGCTTCCAGTATTCGGGGCGATAGCCACTGTTGGCCAAATCCGCTGGCAGCTTGTCGCGGTAGCGGAACAGATAGGCGTTGACCCCGCGTGCGTACACCTCGAAAAAGCGCTTGAGCCGTGGCGATGCGTCGGCATATTGCTGGGCGGCGCTTTGCTTGAGGTTGGCGGCGCGCATCAGGCGGTCGATGTCGAGCGCTTCGCTGCCGGCCAGTTCCGCCAGGCGGCCTTGGGCCAGCAGCCGCATGGCGACCATCTGTTCGATGCGGTCGCCGGCATGCACATAGCCCAGGCTGAAAAGGGCGTCATGGAAATTGCTGCTTTCGATCAGCGGTGCGCCCATGGCGTTGCGCCGCACTGAAACGTTCTGCGCCAGGCCCTTGAGAGGCTGCACGCCGCTGGCGGGTGGCACGCTGCCCTGGTAGCCGCCGGTCTGGCAGCCGGCCAGCCCAAGCAGGCCGAGCAGCGTGGCAGCGGTGGTGAACCGCGGGCGGAAGTGAGGAAAGGCGGCGGCGGCCATGGCAAGGGCTCCTGCAGGGCGAGGCGAGTTTGCAAAGGCGCTAAGGTAGTGAGCGCGCAGGCGCCATGCAAGGTCCCAGGTCGGTTTATTTGCCGGTGGCGGGTCAAACCTCGAAGTGCCCTGCCAGGGCGTCGGAAAAATGCGTGCAATTGATGCGGGCGTAACGCCGGTAATCACGGCTGACAGCGAACGCCGAGCCGGGCATCAGCAGGATCTTGTGTTGCTCCAGCTTGCGCATCAACGGCTGCAGGTCGGGCAGTTGCGGGTGGTAGACCCAGAGGAACATGCCACCCTGCGGCGCGATCTCGAACTGCCAGCCGCGCTCGAGCAGCAAACGCTGTGTCTGTACTTGCTGGCGGATCAGCCGCTGCTGCACATCTTTCATGTGCCGGGCGTAGGTGCCGTCCGACAGGATGGTGTTGACGAAACGCTCGCAAAACGCCGGCACCGCCACGCAGGTCAGCAGCTTCAGGCGGGTCAGCGGCTCGATCAGGTCTTGCGAGCAGGCGATGAAGCCTACCCGTAACGACGCCGACAGGCATTTGGAAAAGCTGCCGATGTAGATGACCCGGTCCAGGTTGTCCAGTTCGGCAAACGTCTGGCGCACGGCCGGGCTGAAGTCGCCATACACGTCATCCTCCACCACGTAGAACTCGTGTTCCACGGCCAGGCGCAGCACGCTGAAAGCGTTGTGCGGGCTGATGTTGCTGCCAGTGGGGTTGTGGAAAGTGCTGTTGCAGAAAAACGCCTTGACCTTGTGCCTGGCCAGGTAGCTGCGCATTTCTTCTACGTCTGGCCCGTCTTGGGTTCGGCGGATGCCGACCACCTGGCCGCCGGCCAGTTGTATCAGCTTGATCAGGTTGCCGTTGCCCGGCTCGTCGACGAACACATGGTCACCCGGCTTGATCAGCAACCGGGCGACCAGGTCCAGGCCCTGGGTGGCGCCAAGCGTGGTCAGCAACTGGTTGGGGCGAACCTCAACCCGGGTCAGGCGTTTCATGTGCACGCACAGCTGTTTGCGCATGGGCAGGTAGCCCTGGATATCGCCGTACTCGGCCAGGGAGCTTTGCTCCAGCCGCGCCGTGCGCCGAATCGCCTTGGCCAGCAGCTCGGTGTCGCGCCACGCCGGGGGCAGCCAGCCGCTGCCAAGTTTGGTGTAGTGCTGGCCGCCCTGCAGCAGCCGGAACAGCGGGTCGCCGGCCATGCACTCGGGTTCGTGGATCACGTTCGCCTGCCGGCTGCGGTTGGCGACGAAGTAGCCGCGCCCGGGCGAGGCGGTCAGTACCCCTTCGCTGACCAGCTGGGCATAGGTCGAGACCACGTCGTGGTAACTGAAATCGACCGCCGCCGTGAGCTTGCGAATGGAGGGCATGCGCTGCCCAGGCAACCATTCCCCTGCATCCAGGCGTTGCTTGAGCAATTGATGAAGGCTGCAGGTGCTCATGGCAGGTTCCCAACCGTTAGAAAAAAAAGCCTAACAGTTAACGGAAATGCTTGTCGACTGTTCGTTTGCACATGGCCATTACCTGCCACTATTCCCTCGTCGGAACTTTCGGCTGCCAGCCCTGGCAGCCCGTTTAACGTCTGTAAACACCAGACAACTGGATATCGAGCCGTGCACCCTATGGACATGCAATCAGCCGTCATTGCCAGGCTTCCTGTGCCTGAAGAACTGGAGTCATTCAACGTTGTAAAAAACCTTGTGACCTCGGCGTTACTGGAGTGCTGTTCAATTGAAGAATTTGAAACGCTGAAACAAACCGATGTTATTGAACGGGTGGCGGAACAGGCCCATGACGACTTGTTGGCATTCGCCAGCAAAGACCCTGCCGCCGGCCGCGACCTGGTATTCATTGCCAGAACTTATACGTCCTATTCGGCGGTTTTGCATTATCGGCTTGCACACTGGGTGTACCGCCATGGCGCTTCGGTATATGGCGCCGGTGGGCAGTGCCTGGCCGCCATGATCTCGCGCCGCGGCAAGATGCTGTCGGGCGCAGAGATCCACTTCCGCAGCCGTATTGGCGCGCGCTTCATCATCGACCACGGCATGGGCACCGTCATTGGTGAAACCGCGACCATCGGTGACGACTGCTACGTGCTCGGCGGCGTCACCCTGGGGGCCCGCGGCATCAGCGGCAACCCTTCCAGCCCCCGCCACCCGACACTGGGCGACCGGGTTCAGGTCGGCGCGTTCGCCAGCGTGCTCGGGGCTATCCACATTGGTGACGGCGCCTTCATCGGACCGGGCTGCATCGTTACCAAAGACATCCCTGCCGCCGCCCGGGTGCAGGTCAAAACATCATTGCAGGTGGTACTCGAGTCATGAATGCTCTGAATTACGAAGTTCTGCGCAATACCGAAAAACTGTATTACAAGGATCAATACCTGGCCGCTGCCAATACGCAAGTAACGCGTGTGCACAGCGACGGTATCGAGTTGCAAAGTACCGTCGCTTATCCGGAAGGCGGTGGCCAGGAAGCTGATTATGGAATCATTGAACTTCCGATCGGCAAGGTACGTTTTGTCTGGGTCAAGAAACTCTATGGCAGCCCTATTCGCCTGGAAGGTTTCAAAGGCGGGAAACTGGGCGGCATCATCATTCACACTGTGCACCCGGACGACTTGCACTTGCTCGATGAAGTGACTGTCGATATGCCTGCCCGTGTGAGCATCGATATTCAACGGCGCGAGCGGCTAACACTCTCTCACAGTGCCAGCCACTTCCTGTATGCCGCTGCCATCGGCCTGCGTGAGGAACTGAAGCAGTGGACCATCGGCTGCCACATCAAGGAGGACACGGCTCGGTTCGACTTCCTGGTCGAGGAGGCCTTCACCGCTGAGGAGGTGATCGAGATAGAACGGCGCGCCAACGAACTGATCGGTGGCGACGCGCCCATCGAGCATTACGCCGTCGAGGGGCTGGAAGACGCACGCTTGTGGACCTACAACGGCATCGAGATTCCGTGTGGTGGCACCCACCTCGATTCGCCAAGGCGCATAGGGCGCCTGAGCGTGAAACGCAAACGGCTGGGCAAAGGCAAGGAACGCCTGATCTGCGTGTTCCCGGATGCCGAAATCGACCTTGGCGCCTACCACGAGCATGCCTTATGAACACTACCCTGCCGCGGCGCACCTACCTGTACTTCACCGCCCAGTCGATCAACCTGACCACCGCCGTGATGTCGGTGACCATGGCGGCCATCGTTGGCGCCGCACTGGCCCCCGACGCCGCATGGTCGACGGTGCCGTATGGGTTCCAGTTCCTGTGCCTGATGCTGGCAACCTACCCGGTTTCCAGGTTGATGAGCCGTATCGGCCGCAAGAAGGCCTTCATGCTGGGGGCCATTCCGCTGGCGGTGTCTGGTGTCAGCGGCTTTCTGGCGGTGGAGCACCAGGATTTTGCCACGCTGGTACTCAGCCACTCGGCGCTGGGTGTTTACATCGCCTTCGCCAACTTCAACCGTTTTGCCGCCACCGACAACCTTTCCCAGGCCCTCAAGCCAAAAGCCCTGTCGCTGGTCGTGGCCGGGGGCGTGATTGCCGCCGTGGTGGGCCCGACGCTCACCGAGTGGCTGCGCGACGTGGGTGGCTACCCACTGTTCTCGCTGTGTTATGCCGCGTTCATCGGCCTGGCGCTGTTGTCTTTGCTGATTGCAGTGTGCCTGCCCAACGACACCGGCCTGGCCGCTGCAACCGGCAGCGCTGCCACGTCGGCCAGCAGCCGCAGCGAGCCTTTGAGCCCCAGCGTGTTGGTGGCAATGGCGGTCGCGGCGCTGGGCTACGGCATCATGAACCTGCTGATGATCCAGGCCTCGATGCACATGAAGCATATGCACGAAGACTTTACCGACGTGCGCCTGGCCATCCAGTGGCACGTGATCGCCATGTTCGCCCCGTCATTCTTCACCGGGGCGATCATCCAGCGCCTGGGCATCCGGACTACCATCTGCGCGGGCCTGGCCCTGTTGATCGGCTGCTCGGCGCTGAATATCTGGTCGCACAGCTACAGCATGATGACCGTGGCGCTGATCGCCCTGGGGCTGGGCTGGAACCTGACCTACGTCGGCGGCGGAGCCTTGTTGGCGCAGTCGCTGCAAAACAGCCCGGCAGCGATGCAGATGCAGGGCAAGAACGATCTGGGCATTGCCATCTGCGCCACCATCGGTGCGTTCAGCCCCGCGCTGCTGTTGAGCACAGTGGGCTGGGACGGCACCAACGCCATCTGCATGGCCCTGTGCATCGGCCTGCTGATCGCCACCGTTGGCCTGTTGCAGAACAAGGCCTGCCTGCAGACTTCCATGGAAGGGAGCCGAAAATGAGCGAACTCATCAACGTCAGCGAGCGCATCTACACCAAGCTGGAAATGAACAACCCCGGTGGCAGCCACAAGTACCGCGCCGCCCGGCGCATCGTTGAGCACGCCGTGCGCAATGGCGACATCATCCCTGGGGTGACCACGGTCATCGAAAAAACCGGCGGCAGTTTTGGCTTCGGCTTGCTGGCGGCATGCCACGCGTATCAGGTGGCCGTCGAGCTGGCGGTTGGGCTGAGTTTCAGCCAGACCAAACGGGACTTGCTGGAATGCTTCGGCGCCCGGCTGATTGGCAAGGAAATGCTGATGGCCGGTGCCACGCCCAAGGACGTGGTGATGCACCACCTGGAAAACCAGGCCGCGCTGGGCAAGTCATACTTCTATACCGACCAGTTCAACAACCCGGTGGGTATCGAAGCGCACCGCTACCAGACAGCCAGTGAACTGGCGCTGCAACTGACCAACGCGGGCGCCGGCAAGGACATCCTGTTCGTTGGCTGCGCGGGCACGGGCGCCAGTTTCACGGGCATTACCCTGGGGCTGAAGGATCACGGTTTCGAGGTGTCGACAGTGCTGGTCGACCCCAACGGCTGTGACTCCAAGGCTGGCGTATTCACCGATCACCGTTTCGAAGGCATGGCGGTAGGCGTCAGCCCGCCATTTCTGGACTGGTCGCTGGTGGACGAACGGGCGCAGGTGCAGCATGCCGAAATGTTGGCAGCGCAACGTTGGTTCTACATGCAAAGCGGGGTCTTCGTCGGTAACACGGCCGCCGCCTGCCTGGCGGTTGCCCAGCGCATGGCCCAACAGCCGCGCTATGCGGGGACCACCTTGGTGACCATCGCCTATGACGCCGGCCTGTGGTACCAGGACTTGCTAGGGGCGAACCGGCGCAAGGCCGCGTAGCGCCAGGCACGGCGGGCAGTGCTGGACCGGGGGCATGGTGCGCGAAGCAGGCGCGGCGGGCCATACCCCCACAGACGCGCTAGATCAGGCGCCGTGGCACTTCTTGAATTTTTTCTCGCTGCCGCACGGGCACGGGTCGTTACGGCCAACGTCCTTCAGGGCGTTGCGTACCGGCTCCTGATGGCCGTGGTTGCAGTGTGGGCCGTGGACATGGCCGTGGTCGTGGTGATGGTCATGGTCGTGGTTGCAGTCAGGGCCATGAACGTGGGGTTGTTGGGACATTGCAGGGTTACTCCGGGATGTGATCGCCGGGGATTATCTCACCACTGCGCGATCAGTGCAGGTCCCGGTGAATCAGCAGGCCAGTGGCCAGGTCGCCCTGCAGGGTGTAATGCAGCGGCTGCCCACTTTTCAGCAGCTTGGCCAGTGGCTTGAGTTGCCGCCAGAGGTTGGTGCGTGCGGTGATCTTGAAGGTTCGCCGGTCGTGGCCGCCTACGCTGCGCCACAGGCTGGTTTCATCCTGCACCAGCAGCAGGTCATTGAGCCGCACGGCATAGGCCAGGCTGCGAATGAACAGACGGCTGTCGTTGGGGTTGATGACCTCCAGGTGCAGTACGAATTCCTGCTGCAGCAACCTGGCCTTGACCGTTTCGACCTCGACCAGGTGCACTTCAGGCGGGCGCCAGTCGTCTGCGCTCCAACTGGCGCAGCCCGTCAACAATGCCAGCAGCGAACCGAGCAGCAGCAGACGGGCGCGTTCGATCATGCTCGGTTCCCCATGTAACTGGCGCAGCATTTCTTGAACTTCTGCCCGCTGGCGCATGGGCAGGGGTCATTGCGCCCGGCCTTCAACGCGACCGTGGGGTCTATGAAGTACCAGCGCCCGGCGTGCTGGACGAATGCCGAGCACTCGCGGTGCTGATGGTCGCCGTCCGGGTCGTGCCAGCGTGCGGTGAACGTGACAAAGGCATGCTCGGGCTGGCCGCCCAGCACTTGGGCGCTTTCCACTTCCAGCCCCAGCCAGGTGCTCTGGGCGCTCCAGGCGGCCATGCCGGCGCGGTCCAGCTGGGCCTCTTGGGCTGGCAGGGTGGTGGCGACCAGGTAGTCGACCAGGCCCAGCACGTAGGCACTGTAGCGTGAGCGCATCAGCGTCTGGGCGTCGGGTGCGGGGGTACCGGCATGGTAATGCCCACAGCAGGCATCAAGCAGGTTGCCACTGCCACAAGGGCAGACCGAGACACTCATCATCACCACCAGTACTTGCCAAAGTTTTCCGGGTTGGCCCAGAACCTGGCGTTGAGCCAGTCCGGGACCTGCTTGTAATCATGCAGATCATAGGTGAACAGGCTCAACACCTGCTCATCGCGGCAGAATTTCTCGCTGGCTGACAATGCCAGGGCGAAGAAGTCGGTGTCCTGCCAGCTGCACGCCGCCAGGTCGGCCAGCACGGCAACCCGGCTGGCATTGAGGTTGCGAATGCCGCCCAGCAACTCCAGGCCGGTTCGCTTGGGCAGGTGTTCCAGGCAGTCCACCAGCAACGCCAGGTCGAAACGCTGGGCTGCCAGTTCGGCAGGCAGTGGCCCTGGCGCAGCGGTAGCGATGGTCACCTGCGGGTGCGCTTGGGCAAAGGCGTCCAGCGCCGGGAAGCGGGTGCCCACCAACAGCAGGCGTTGCGGGGTGAAGCGTTCGAGCAGGGCCGCCAGGGCCTGCTGCGGGGTACGTTGGGAAAAACCTGCGGTCATTGCCAATCCTCGTTCAAGTCGTCCAAGACTAGCCGGCTGCAGCGTGCGGGCATAGAGGCATGTGACCGCGTCGTGGCTAATTGCTGGCAGCATTGGAATGCGCGGTCTTTACTCCCAGAGATCGGCCTTATGCCGATTCCCCCTAGGAGAAGCAATGAAATGAGCATAGTACGCACAGCGTTACCCCTGGTACTGCTCACCAGTGTGTTGACTGGTTGTGCAGGTTTGCAAAAAACCGACTGGCCTAAATGTGCCGCCGTCGGGGGTGTCGGTGGCGCCGCGCTGGGCGCTATCGAAAGTTCCAGCTGGGCTGGCTGGGGCGCGTTGCTGGGCGGTGGCCTGGCGGCAGGTTATTGCTGGGCCCATGGTGATGGCGACGAAGATGGCGATGGCGTGCCGGACAGCCGCGACAAGTGCCCGGGCACCCCACGGGGTGTGCAGGTCGATGCCAACGGTTGCCCGCCAGCTGCGCCGGCGGTGGTCGAGGAAGTGGTGGTGGTGGAGAAGGAAGAAGTCATCGTCATTCGTGATGTGCACTTCGAATTCGACTCTGCACGCCTGACTGCCACTGACAAGGAGCGCCTCAACACGATTGCCACGCGGCTGAAACAGGAAGCGCCCTCTGCCCGCCTGAGTGTCAGCGGCCATACCGACAGCGTCGGCTCCGACAGCTACAACCAGAAACTGTCCGAGCGCCGTGCCCACTCGGTGACCGACTACCTGGTGCAGAGCGGTGTACCGCGCAGCAGCTTCGTGTCGGTGGTGGGGGCCGGTGAAACCCAGCCGGTGGCCGACAATGCCACGGCCGAAGGGCGTGCCATGAACCGCCGTACCGAGATCAAGATCCAGCGCTAGCTCGGCGTGCGCCCGTGCCTTGCGCAGTGGCACGGGCGCTTTCTCAGCGCCGCCGACAATGAAACCGAGGAAAGGTGCGCGCGCAACCGACGGGTGGAACTGCACCTCAGCTGACGGGTGCTGGCGCCTGCCTTGGCATTGCAGTTAATGTGGAGCGCACGGCCGGCGCGAACGGGCCGGCACGCCATAACAACAATCAATGGGGGCGGGGTTATGAAGTTCATCCTGGGCCTGGGCAAGGTCCTGACAGTCGCATTCTGGGGCGTGGTGTTGTTCAACCAGTTGCTGCCCCAGCCGTTGCCTTTCAATCTGCTGATCAATGCCCTAGGCATCGTTGTGCTCAGCCTGCATCTGCTGGAAATTCTGTTCTTCAATGGCAGCTTGCGCGGGCGCAGCCACCGTTGGTTCGATCGCCTGCAAATTCTGTTGACGGGGATATTCCACGTCATGTCCATTCCCCGTGCGCAGGAGGCGCTGCGAAATGCGTAATCTGATACTGCTTGCCCTGTTGGCTGCCCCCTTTGCCCACGCTGAAAGCCTGGAGGTTGCTGCCAATTCCATGCTGCGCCTGCCGAGCAAGTCGGCCAGCGTACACCTTGAGCATTTGCGTGTTGCCGATGCTGCCACCCTGATGCTGCCCGCGTCGCTGGCGCAATTGAAGGTCGACCAGTTGGAGCTGGGGCGTGATGCGCGGATCGTCGTGGCCCCTGGCGAGCAACCGTTGCTGATCGACGTGCGTAGCGCGCGCCTGGGCGAGGGCAGCGAGTTGAGTGCCACCGGCGCTGCGGGCAGCTACCAGCGGGCAGCCCGCCCCGGGCGTAGCCTGGATCTGGTACTGGCGGAGCTGGATGCCCAGCAGCTGGTCATCGACGCCCGGGGCGGCGCCGGTGCACCGGGCTACGCTGGGCTCGACGGCGGCAATGGCCAGGCCGGCGGCTGCACCTGGGGCCAGGCCAGCCGCGGGGCCAATGGCGATGATGGCGGCAACGGCCATGATGGTGCAGCAGGTGGGCGCATACGCCTGAGCTTGCCGCAAGGCTTTGCCCAGGAGCACATCGTGGTGCGCCTCGATGGCGGGGCGCCGGGCAAACCCGGTGAGCCTGGCAAGGCCGGCAAAGGTGGGGCGAGCAAGGGTTGCCTGGTGTACCGCACCGATGCCGGTGCCAATGGCCGACCGGGGCAGCCTGGCCAGCCGGGCTTGGCGGGGGCGGCGGGCGAGCTGATCCTGCAGCGCCTCTGAACCGTGTGCAGGGGCCTGGGTGCGGCGTTGCCGCCTTGGGCCCCACCCACCGGCCGCGCAGGCAGCCCGCCAGGCGAAGGGCTGCCTGTGATCAGATCACCAGCCGCGAACTGGCCACCGCGACCACGGCCAGCCCCAGCAACAGGTTGATGCCCACCATTCGCCGAATGCGGGCCAGCACCGCCGCACCCGTGGGCCAGTCCTGCGCCAGTACCGCCGCTTTCAACTCTGGCAACAGCAAGGCCTGGATGCGCATGAATAAGGCGAACATGGCGATCCCGCCGCCGATCATCACGTGAACGTACTTTGGCGCAGTCTCGAACCCGCTGAAGCGCAGGTGCAACATGCCGATACCACTAATCGCCAAGATCGCCACCGCCAGCCAGACCCAGACGAAGAAGCGTCGGAAAACTTCCACCCACAAGCGCAGGCGCGCAGGCCCCTCAAGGGCTGTAACCATGGCGGGGCGCAGCACCAGCCAGGCGAAGAACATGCCGCCAACCCATACCAGGGCGGCCAGAACATGCAGTGTGTAGGGCAGGGTAAAGGCGAGCATCCGGATCTCCATGCGGCACAATAGGCAATAGCGGGGTATGATAGCCGCCCCATGCGAAACACTGAAAATATATCCAGCCCTACGGGCGCCTGCAGACCATGATCAGCAACGAACTCAAAGCCACCATCCAGGGCGCCTATACGCGTTTTCTCGAAGCCAAGAGCCTCAAGCCGCGCTATGGCCAACGCCTGATGATCGCCGAAGTGGCCAAGGTGCTTGGCGACATTCCCTGCGACGATGAAGGCCGCCGTGCCGGCGAGCCTGCCGTGGTGGCGGTGGAGGCGGGCACCGGTACCGGTAAGACGGTCGCCTATGCGTTGGCCGCGATCCCGGCCGCCAAGGCCGCCGGCAAACGCCTGGTGATCGCCACCGCGACCGTGGCCCTGCAGGAGCAGATCGTCATCAAGGACCTGCCCGACCTGATGCGCAGCAGCGGGCTGAACTTCAGCTTCGCCCTGGCCAAGGGCCGTGGCCGCTATCTGTGCCTGTCGAAACTCGACATCCTGCTGCAGGAAGGCCATGCCCAGTCGGCCACTGCCCAGCTGTTCGAAGAAGAAGGCTTCCACATCGAAGTCGATGAGCGCAGCCAGAAGCTGTTCAACAGCATGATCGAAAAGCTTGCCGGCAACCGCTGGGACGGGGACCGTGACAGCTGGCCCGAGGCCCTGGAGGACCAGGACTGGGCCCGGCTGACCACCGATCACGGCCAGTGCACCGGTCGCCACTGCCCGAACTTCCAGCAGTGCGTGTTCTACAAGGCCCGTGAGGGGATGGGCAAGGTCGATGTGATCGTCACCAACCACGACATGGTACTGGCCGACCTGGCCCTGGGCGGCGGCGCGGTATTGCCCGATCCGCGCGATACCCTGTATGTATTCGACGAAGGCCACCACCTGCCAGACAAGGCCATCGGCCATTTCGCCCATTACTCGCGGCTTCGCTCCACCGCCGACTGGCTGGAGCAGACTGCCAAGAACCTGACCAAACTGCTGGCCCAGCACCCGCTGCCGGGGGACCTGGGCAAATACATCGAGCAGGTGCCGGAGCTGGCGCGGGAAGTCCGCACCCAACAGCAGTTCATGTTCACCCTGTGCGAACAGGTGGCCGACTTCCGCCCGAGCGAGGACACCGAAGGCCGCGAACGGCCGCGTTACCGCTTCGAGGGTGGCGTGGTACCGGAGCAGATCCGTGAGGTCGGCATCGAGCTGAAAAAGGGCTTTGCCCGGCTCAACGATCTCTTCACGCGGCTGGCCGACCTGCTCAAGGAGGGCATGGACGGCGAGGTCAGCATCGGTATCGCCAGCCACCAGGCCGAAGAGTGGTACCCACTGTTCGGCAGCCTCGTCACCCGTGCCCAGGGCAACTGGGAGCTGTGGACGGCCTTTACCGCCGAAGACCCGGAAGACAGCCCGCCGATGGCGCGCTGGCTCACCCTGGCTGAAAGCGGGGCCTTGTTCGATATCGAAGTCAACGCCAGCCCCATCCTCGCTGCCGAAATGTTGCGCCGCAGCCTGTGGAGCGTGGCCCATGGCGCGCTGGTGACCTCGGCCACACTGACCGCGCTGGGCAAGTTCGACCGCTTCCGCATGCGCTCGGGGTTACCGCGCGATGCCGTCACCTGTGTGGTGCCCAGCCCGTTCGTGCATGGCGATGCCGGCCTGCTGCGGGTGCCCGACCTGCAAGCCGACCCGCGCGACGCTACCGCGCATACGGCGGCGATCATCCGTGAGCTGCCGGGTATCGTCGAAGGGGCCCGGGGTGCGCTGGTGCTGTTCTCGTCACGCAAGCAAATGCAGGATGTGTTCGACGGCCTGGACCGGGACTGGCGCAAACTGGTGCTGATCCAGGGCAACCTGTCCAAGCAGGAAACCCTCAACAAGCACAAGGCCCGGGTCGACGATGGCCAGCACAGCGTGCTGTTCGGCCTGGCCAGCTTTGCCGAAGGGGTCGACCTGCCGGGGGCCTATTGCGAGCACGTGGTCATCGCCAAGATTCCGTTCTCGGTGCCCGACGACCCGGTCGAAGCCGCCCTGGCCGAATGGATCGAGGCCCGCGGCGGTAACCCGTTCATGGAAATCGCCGTGCCCGACGCCTCGCTCAAGCTGATCCAGGCCTGCGGTCGGTTGCTGCGTACCGAACAGGACCGCGGCATCATCACCTTGCTTGACCGGCGCCTGGTCACCCAGCGCTATGGCAAGGCTATTCTCAATGCGCTGCCGCCGTTCCGGCGGGAGATTTCCTGATCGCCGGAGCACTTGCTTCGGCGCGCTGTCCATTACTCAGTCCTGGGCCATGACGGCCCTGAAGGAGAGCCCCAGCCTTATGGTCCGCCGTACCCTGCCCGCTGTTTTCGCCCTGTTGTTCAGCTCGTCCGTATGGGCCGGGCAGCAGACGCTGTTCAGCTTCGTGCGCCCGGCCTCGGTGGTCAACGTGGCGACCGAGGATGCCGGTATGCCGCAGTACAACGCAGAGCAGACGGCCGAAGGCGAGGTGCTGCGGCGTGTGGTGTTCAACCCGGCGCAGCGGCCGACCTTGCGCCTGAGCCCGCGAAGTGGTGTGTGGGACTGGTCCAGCGGCAAGTTCCTTACCTTGCGCCTGCAAAGTGCCATGGACTGGGCGCTGACCGTGGATGTCACGGTGCAAGGCAGCGATGGGCGCACCTTGACCAGCCGTATCGATTTGCCGGCCGGCCCGGCGCAAACCGTGATGGTGCCGTTGACCGCCAGTTCGCCGTTGAGCCAGGGCATGCGCGCAGGCCCCCCCATGCCCTGGCTGCACGGCGGCCAGCGGCTGCTGCTGACCAGCAGCGCCGGCGCTGTAGACCTCAAACAGGTGGCTTCGGTCAGCTTGAGCATTCCCGACCCCAAGGTCGCCCAGAACCTGCTGATCGAACGGGTGGGCATTCAGGATGACGACCAGGCCTACCAGGCGGCGTACCGTGAACTGATCGATGCCTATGGGCAGTCCACGCGTGGCAGCTGGCCGGAAAAGGTGGCCAACGACGAACAGCTCAAGGCAGCCGCCAACCGTGAACAGCAGCAACTCAAGGCTTGGCTGGCCGAGCGCGGCAAGCAGCAGTTGGATGCCTATGGCGGCCTGCTGGCGGGGCCGGCCTTTGCTGCCGAGGGTTTTTTCCGTACCGAAAAGCGTGATGGCCGCTGGTACCTGATTACCCCTGATGGCCACCCCTTCTATTCGCTGGGTGTCAATGCCGTGGCAGCCGACGGCGGGCGTACCTACACCGCCGGGCGTGAGGCCATGTTCAAGGCACTGCCGGGAGAGGGCGACGCCCTGGCAGCGTTCTACGGTGAAGGCAACAACGACGACGGCAATGCGTCCTCGCAGGGGCGCAATTTCAAGAAAGGGCGCTGGTTCGACTTCTATGCAGCCAACCTGCAGCGGGCCTATGGCAAGCCCTGCCTGCCGGCGGCGGCAGGGCAGCCGGCCGCTTGCCCACCGCTGGTAGTGGACACTGGCCGTTGGCAGGCGCATGCGCTCGACCGTTTGCAGGCCTGGGGTTTCAACACGCTGGGCAACTGGAGCGAGCCTGCCCTCGGCCAGGCCAGGCGCATGCCCTACACCCTGCCGCTGTCGATCGTTGGCGATTACGCCAGCATCAGCACCGGCATGGACTGGTGGGGCCGCATGCCCGACCCGTTCGACCCGCGCTTTGCCATGGCCACCGAACGCGCCGTGGCCATTGCTGCCCGTGATCACCGTGACGATCCCTGGCTGATCGGCTACTTTGCCGATAACGAGCTGGCCTGGGCCGCACCGGGTAGCGAGCCCAAGGCCCGTTATGGCCTGGCCTACGGCACATTGCGCCTGACCACCGACGTGCCTGCCAAGCGCGCCTTCCTCAAGCAGTTGCGTGACAAGTACCGCAACCAGGAGGGGTTGTCCAAGGCCTGGGGCATCGAGCTGAACGCCTGGGAACTGATGGAGGATCCAGGCTTCGAGGCACCGTTGCCCAGCCCGGAGCACCCGGAAATCGAGCGGGACTACCAGCACTTCCAGCAGGTGTTCGCCGAAACCTACTTCAAGACCATTTCCGATGCCTTGAAATGGCATGCGCCCAACCACCTGTTGCTGGGGGGCCGTTATGCCGTGAGTACGCCAGAGGCGGTCAACGCCTGCGCCGAGTTCTGCGATGTACTCAGTTTCAACTTTTATACGCTCAAGCCGCAGGACGGCTACGATTTCGCCCGCCTGGCCGAGCTGGACAAGCCGGTGCTGGTGTCTGAATTCCAGTTCGGTTCGCGTGATCGCGGCCCGTTCTGGCCGGGGCCACTGGAGCTGGCGCGAGAAGGAGACCGCGGCCCGGCCTATGCCAATTTCCTCACTGCCGCCTTGCAACAACCCATGATCGTGGGCGCGCACTGGTTCCAGTACCTCGACCAGCCGGCCAGCGGTCGCCTGCTCGATGGCGAGAACGGCCACTTGGGGCTGGTGGCGATCACCGATGTGCCGTACCCCGGTTTTATCGATGCCGTGCGCAAGGCCAACGCCCAGGCCATGGCGCAGCTGCGCACCGGCCTGGAGAAGAAACCGGCGCCATGATTACAGGCGGGTGCGGTGCGCTGGGCATCGCGACCGCCGGGCTCAAGCCAGTTTGCAAAACGCCCAACTACTGAAACAATGCAGACCTTTTTGACTATCGTCACACGGAGAGCAGCGGGTGCAGATCCAGGGTCACTATGAGCTGAAGTTCGAAGCCGTGCGCGAGGCTTTTGCCGCGCTGTTCGATGATCCCCAGGAGCGTGGCGCCGCGCTGTGCATCCAGGTGGGGGGCGAAACCGTGGTCGACCTGTGGGCCGGCAGTGCAGACAAGGACGGCCAGCAGGCGTGGCACAGCGACACCATCGCCAACCTGTTTTCCTGTACCAAGACCTTCACCGCGGTGACCGCACTGCAGCTGGTCGGCGAGGGCAAGCTGGCACTCGATGCACCAGTGGCCAACTACTGGCCCGAGTTTGCCCAGGCCGGTAAGCAAGCGATCACCCTGCGCCAACTGCTCAGCCACCGTGCGGGTTTGCCCGCCCTACGCGCGCTGCTGCCGGCCGAAGCCTTGTATGACTGGCAGGTCATGGTCGATGCCCTGGCGGCCGAAACGCCGTGGTGGGCGCCTGGCACGGAACACGGGTATGCCGCCATCACCTACGGCTGGCTGATCGGCGAACTGATTCGCCGGGCCGACGGCCGGGCCCCGGGTGACTCGATCGTGGCGCGTACCGCTCGCCCGCTAGGGCTGGATTTTCATGTTGGCCTGGCCGACGAAGCGTTTCACCGCGTGGCGCATATTGCCCGCGGCAAAGGCAACCCCGGCGACGCCGCGGCGCAGCGCTTGCTGCAGGTGACACTGCGCGAGCCCGAGGCCTTGTCCACCCGTGCCTTTACCAACCCCCCGGCGATCCTGACCAGCACCAACAAGCCGGAATGGCGGCGCATGCAGCAGCCGGCGGCCAACGGCCACGGCAACGCACGCAGCCTGGCGGGGTTTTATGCCGGGTTGCTGGACGGCAGCCTGCTCGAGTCCGAGTTGCTCGATGAACTGACCCGCGAACACAGCCTTGGCCAGGACCGCACCTTGCTCACCCAGACCCGCTTCGGTCTGGGCTGCATGCTCGATCAGCCGGAGGTGGCCAACGCCACCTTCGGCCTGGGGCCCCGCGCCTTTGGCCACCCTGGGGCCGGGGGTTCTGTGGGGTTCGCCGACCCGGAGCATGATGTGGCGTTCGGCTTCGTGGTCAATACCCTCGGCCCTTATGTGCTCATGGACCCGCGGGCGCAAACACTGGTCCGTGTGCTTGCCGGTTGCCTTTGATCGGGTAATGCGGGTATTGCTTTCGCCCTTTGACTATCCTCAATGCCAACGCCTGAAGTGCCTAGGCAAAATATCTTTCTATTTCATGGTGTATCGCTGATGTCTTCACATAAAACCTTAGCACTCGCCCTGTGTCTGACCGCCGTTACCGGTTGCGCCAGCCACTCCCCGGAGGGCTCCAAGGAAGGTGGTTCCAGCTGGTGGCCTTTCGGTTCGGACAAGGTCGCCGAGCAGGAAGTGAAGGCAGCCGTCACAGACAATGTGGCCAAGGCCGATGCCAAGTCGGAAAGCACCAGCCGCTGGTGGTGGCCGTTCGGCGGTGACGACCAGCAAGCCAAGGGCCCTGTGGTGCCTAAAATCGACCAGCAGGCGACCCAGGCCTGGCTGGACGAGTACGAGCCAAAGCTGCGCGAAGCCATCAAGGACAGCAAGCTGGAACTGGAGCGCCGCGACAACGTGTTGGCCGTGACCCTGCCGGTGGACAGCTCGTACAACCCAGACCGCCCGAACATGCTGCTGCCCATGTCGCTTGGCCCGATCACCCGGGTTGCCAAAACGGTTGAAGGCGACCCCAAGACTGCCGTACTGGTATTGGGCCATGCCGACACCAGCGGTGCCGCTGCTGCCAACCAGAAGCTCAGCCTGGAACGCGCTGCGTCGGTTTCGGCCATTTTCCGCCTCAGCGGCCTGCAGCGTGATCGCCTGACCCTCAAGGGTATGGGTTCGGTAATGCCGCGTGCTGCCAATGACAGCCCCGAGGGCCGTGCCCTCAACCGCCGCGTGGAAATGCTGCTGACCCCGCAAAACACCATGGTCGCGCTGCTGGCCAAGTACCAACAGGCTGCTCCGGCACCGGCGCCGGCTGCAATGGTGGCCGTGCAGGATGCCAAGGCGCCTGCCGCCAAGCCGGCCACCAGCAAGCCGGCTGCCAAGCCCGCAGCGAAAAAGCCCGTGGCCAAGGCCAAGGCGCCTGCCAAAACCACGGCCAAGAAAAAAGCCGCGCCAGCCAAGCCTGTCGCCAAGAAAGCTACCACCGACAAGAAAGTAGCTGCCAATAGCCCTGCGAAGACCAACTGATCGTCAAGGAACGCAGCAATGACCCAATCCCTGGCCGATATGCGCCGCGACTACACCCGTGATGGCCTGGCAGAAGCCCAGGCGCCGGGCGAGCCGTTCGCCCTGTTTCACCAGTGGTTCGCCGACGCGGTCAAAACCGAGCAGGCGCCGGTGGAAGCCAACGCCATGACCTTGGCCACGGTGGACGGCGAGGGCCGTCCGCATTGCCGGGTACTGTTGCTCAAGGGGCTCGATGAGCAGGGTTTCACCTTTTTCACCAATTACGACAGTGCCAAAGGCCAGCACCTGCAGGCCAACCCGTTTGCAGCCATGACCTTTTTCTGGCCGGCGCTGGAGCGCCAGGTGCGTATCGAGGGGCGGGTGGTGAAGGTGTCGGCCAAGGAGTCGGACGACTATTACCAGGTGCGCCCACTGGGCAGCCGCCTAGGGGCCTGGGCATCACCGCAGAGCCGCGTGATTGCCGGGCGTGAAGAGCTGGAGGGTCTGGTGAAGGCCACCGAAGCGCGGTTCTCCGATACGCAGCCACATTGCCCGGAACATTGGGGTGGCTATCGCTTGCTGCCTGAGCGGGTCGAGTTCTGGCAGGGACGGGCGAGCCGTTTGCATGACCGCCTCAACTACCGGCGGGTCGATGGGCAGTGGCTGCGGGAGCGGTTGGCGCCCTGAGATTTTCCGGGGCTTGCCATGCCGTGTCGCGACACCGCGACAGGGCATGGCCTTGCGGCCCATCGCCGGCAAGCCGGGCTCCCACAGGTGGGATCAGGGCATGGTCGGTCTTTCAACGTGACCTTGAATACTCCACCGCCTCCCGTTGCAGCCAGCCTGCCAGTTCCCTGCGCTTCATCTTCGCCAGCCGCGCCTGCTCCAGCCTCTGCAGCATGAACGCGCGTTTGTGCGGATCAGCCCCTGCCAGCGACAACGCCAGGTCGCGGTCCATCCAGCGGCGCATGCGCACGTACAGCCACCCGTGGAAATAAAGCCCCGCAACGGTGGCCACCACGACGATGAAGTAATCCATGGCTATCCTTGGTCTCAATTGAAGCGCCATGGCACAGCCGCACTGGCTGTACCCCGGCTGAATGAAAACAACTTTATTGCGTTTGTACCGTGACAGCCGTCAATGTGCAGCGTCTAATAAGCACCTGACTTATGGAGATTTTACCCATGCGTAAATCCGCTTTGCTGGTGGCAACCTTTACCACCATGTCGCTGCTGCTAGGGGGTTGTGCCTCGAGCCTGACCGGCGATAGCTACTCCCGTGATGAGGCCCGCCGCGTGCAAACCGTACGGATGGGCACTATCGAATCCCTGCGCCCGGTCAAGATCGAGGGTACCAAGACCCCGATCGGTGGCGGCGCAGGCGCCATTGTCGGTGGTGTGGCGGGCAGCGCCGTCGGCGGTGGCCGTGGCAGCATCGTTGCCGCAGTCATCGGTGCCGTTGCCGGTGGCCTGGCGGGTTCCGCTGCCGAAGAAGGCCTGACCCGTACCCAGGGTGTCGAGATCACTGTGCGTGAAGACGACGGCAGCATGCGTGCCTATGTCCAGGCCGTGCAGGAAAACGAAATCTTCCGTGTGGGCGACCGTGTGCGCATCATGACTGTTGACGGCACCAGCCGCGTTTCGCACTGAGCGTAGCGCAGCCAAACAAAACCCCGACTGGCGACTGCCAGCCGGGGTTTTTTTATGCTTCAGGCTGACCCCCGTCAAAGGCCCAGCATGTCCCGCGCTACCGCTTCGGCAATGCGAATGCCGTCGACCCCTGCCGACAGGATGCCACCGGCATAACCTGCGCCTTCGCCGGCTGGGAACAGCCCCTTGAGGTTCAGGCTCTGATAGTCCTCGCCCCGGGTGATGCGCAGCGGCGACGAGGTCCGTGTTTCGATCCCGGTCAACACCGCATCAGGCAGGTTGTAGCCCTTGATCTGCCGGTCGAATGCCGGCAGTGCCTCGCGGATCGCCTCGATGGCGAACGCCGGTAGGCTTGGTGCCAGATCGCCCAGGGTCACGCCCGGCTTGTAGGATGGCTCGACACTGCCCAGCGCGGTCGACGGCCGCCCCGCAACGAAGTCACCCACCAGCTGTGCCGGCGCCTGGTAGTTGCTGCCCCCCATCACGTAGGCATGGGCCTCCAGGCGCTCCTGCAATTCGATACCGGCCAGCGGGCTGCCTGGGTAGTCGCGTTCGGGGTCGATACCGACGACGATGCCGGAGTTGGCGTTGCGCTCGTTACGCGAGTACTGGCTCATGCCGTTGGTGACTACCCGGCCCGGTTCGCTGGTTGCGGCGACCACGGTGCCGCCCGGGCACATGCAGAAGCTGTATACCGAACGGCCGTTACTGGCGTGGTACACCAGTTTGTAGTCGGCAGCCCCCAGTTTCGGGTGACCGGCGTATTTGCCCAGGCGCGCCTTGTCGATGAGCGTTTGCGGGTGCTCGATGCGAAAGCCCACCGAGAATGGCTTGGCTTCCATGTACACGCCTTTGGCATGCAGCATGCGGAAGGTGTCGCGGGCACTGTGGCCCAGGGCCAGAACCACATGGCGCGAGTGCAGTTGCTCGCCGCTTTCCAGCACCACGCCGGTCAACTGGCCATCTTCGATCAGCAGGTCGGTGACCTTTTCCTGGAAGCGCACTTCGGCCCCGAGGGCGATCATGTCCTGACGCATCTGCTCGACCATGCCGGTCAGGCGGAAGGTGCCGATGTGCGGCTTGTTGATGTACAGGATCTCGTCGGGCGCACCGGCCTTGACGAACTCTTCCAGCACTTTGCGGCCGTGGTGCTGCGGGTCCTTGATCTGGCTGTACAGCTTGCCGTCCGAGAAGGTGCCGGCGCCGCCTTCGCCGAACTGCACATTGGACTCGGGGTTGAGCACGCTCTTGCGCCACAGGCCCCAAGTGTCCTTGGTGCGCTGGCGCACTTCCTTGCCGCGTTCGAGGATGATCGGCTTGAAGCCCATCTGCGCCAGCAGCAGGCCGGCAAAAATGCCGCACGGGCCAAAGCCGACCACGATCGGGCGTTCCTGCAGGCCGGCCGGGGCCTGGCCAACGAACTTGTAGGTCACGTCGGGGGCAGGGCCGATGTTGCGATCATCGGCGAACTTGGCAAGCAGCTCGGCTTCGTTGCTGGCTTGCAGGTCGATGGTGTAGATGAACAGCAGCTCGCTGTTCTTCTTGCGCGCATCGTAGCTGCGCTTGAACAGGTTGAAGCTGAGCAGTTGCTCGTCGCGGATGCCCAGGCGCTGGACGATGGCGTCACGCAGCGCTTCGTCGGGGTGGTCCAGGGGCAGCTTCAGTTCGGTGATTCGTAGCATGGCAGGGTCCAGTATCCCGGCCATGGGCGGCCGGCGGCTTTACACAAACCGCCAAGTATAAGCTGTTAGCCGCCTTGACTGGCAGGATAAAAGCGCCCGGTGATCAGTTGTCGCGTGCGCCGCCGTAGTAGCCGCAGCCTTGCAAGGTCTTGCCGTCGATGCGCAATTCGGCACGCAGGTGGTCAACGGCCCCAGTGGCGCTGTCTACGCAGCGTTGTGGTGCGACCCACAGTTCCACATGCTGACCGTTGGCTTCGCTGGTCAGGGTCAGGCCGCCACCGGGGACTTCTTCTTCAAGGAATGGCAGGGGCAGGGGCGCTTGACCCACGCGGTTGAGCACCATGCCCTTGCCACTGGCCTTGACGTCCCAGCCCGGCTCGTGGCCGCTGGCGCGCAGGGTCAGTTGCCTGAAATTGGGGTCTTCGCAGGCGCGGGTGGACGGTTCCAGGCGGTACAGGCGACGCACTTCCAGCTGGCCGTCGCTATTGGCCTGTTTGCTGCCGGTGAGGCGGCCGCGCACATCGGCGAACAGCTTGTCATTGGCACCCTTGGCCAGGTTGGCGGCTTCTTGCAGGATGCCGGTGGCGCCAACGTCATTGATCACGAAGGTACGGTTTTCGCTGCAAGGCTTGAACAGCAGCTGGCCACCGGCAGCGCGCAGTTCGCCCTGCATGCGCGTGGTACCGATGTTCGGGTCGCTGGGGGCGTCAGCCATCAGTTGGCAGCCGGCGAACAGGGGCAGCAGGGCGGTGAGCAGCAGGGTGGGGGTCAGGCGCATGGGGCGGGCTCCGGGATCTTTGCCGTGAAAGCTGGCCACGTTACGCAGGCTGGCGGTGGATCTCAAGTCAAGGGTTGCTCGCACAGGCGCCCACTGCCCTGAGGATTGCGGGTGGCTTGCAGGCGCTGGCTTGCCGGCGACGGGGGGCGATGCAGACAACACGTTCCTTGCAGGCAGAAAAAAGGGCCTGTGAAGGCCCTTTCCCCAATCAACCACCCAGATACGCGTCGCGCACCTTCGGGTCGGTCAACAAGGCTTCCCCGGTACCTTGCATCACCACCCGGCCGTTTTCCAGCACGTATGCCCGGTCGGCAATCTTCAGCGCCTGGTTGGCGTTCTGTTCCACCAGGAACACCGTTACGCCGTCACGGCGCAACTGTTCGATGATGTCGAAGATCTGCTGGATGATGATTGGCGCCAGGCCCAGCGAGGGTTCGTCGAGCAGCAGGAGCTTGGGCTTGCTCATCAGCGCACGGCCAATGGCGAGCATCTGCTGCTCGCCACCCGACATGGTGCCGCCACGCTGGGCGTAGCGCTCCTTCAGGCGCGGGAACAACTGCAGGACTTTGTCCAGTTGCGCCTGGTAGTCGCCTTTGTCGGTGAAGAAACCACCCATCGCCAGGTTCTCCTCGACGGTCAGGCGGGCGAACACGCGGCGGCCTTCCGGTACCACCGCAATGCTCTTGCGCATGATGTGCGAGGACGGCTGGCCGACCAGTTCTTCACCCAGGTACTTGATGCTGCCGCTGTGCGCCTGGGGTGAGCCGCACAGGGTCATCAGCAGGGTCGACTTGCCGGCCCCGTTGGCACCGATCAGGGTGACGATCTCCCCTTGGTTGATCTCCACGTTGACGCTGTGCAGTGCCTGGATCTTGCCGTAGAAGGTGGAAACGTTCTCGAACTTCAGCATTTACGCTTCCCCCAGGTAGGCTTTGATCACATCAGGGTTGTCGCGGATCTCCTCGGGCGTGCCGTGGGCCAGGGGGGTGCCCTGGTTGATCACCACGATATGGTCGGAAATGCTCATCACCAGCTTCATGTCGTGCTCGATCAGCAGCACGGTGACGTTGTGCGACTCACGCAGGTAGCCGATGAGGGCCTTGAGGTCTTCGGTTTCCTTGGGGTTCAGGCCAGCTGCCGGCTCGTCGAGCATGATGATGCGCGGCTGGGTCATCATGCAGCGGGCGATTTCCAGGCGGCGCTGCTGGCCGTAGGCGAGGGTGCCGGCGGTACGGTTGGCGAACTCGGTCAGGTTGACCTTTTCCAGCCAGTACTGCGCGCGCTCCATGGCCTCCTTTTCGCTGCGGCGGAAGCCCGGGGTCTTGAACAGGCCGGCGAAGAAGTTGGTGTTGAGGTGACGGTGCTGGGCGATCAGCAGGTTTTCCAGCGCGGTCATTTCCTTGAACAAGCGCACGTTCTGGAAGGTGCGAACCACGCCTTTACGGGCGATCTGGTGCCCGGCCAGGCCCTGGATGGGCTGGCCATCGAGCAGGATGGTACCGCCGCTGGGCTTGTAGAAGCCGGTCAGGCAGTTGAACACCGTGGTCTTGCCGGCGCCGTTCGGCCCGATCAGTGCCACCACCTGTTTTTCCTTGACGGTCAGGCCCACGCCGTTGACCGCCAACAAGCCGCCGAAGCGCATGCTCAGGCCGCTGACTTGCAGAATTTCGCGGCTCATCGACGCAGCTCCATGTGTGGACGTTGCATAGGCAGCAGGCCTTGCGGACGCCAGATCATCATCAACACCATCAGCGCACCGAACATCAGCATCCGGTATTCGCTGAACTCTCGCATCAGCTCTGGCAGCAGGATCATCACGATGGCCGCGAGGATCACGCCCAGTTGTGAGCCCATGCCGCCGAGCACGACGATGGCGAGGATGATCGCCGACTCGATGAAGGTGAACGACTCGGGCGTCACCAGGCCTTGGCGGGCAGCGAAGAAGCTGCCGGCGAAACCGGCGAAGCAGGCGCCCAGGGTGAACGCCGACAGCTTGATCACCGTCGGGTTGAGGCCCAGTGCACGGCAGGCGATCTCGTCTTCGCGCAGGGCTTCCCAGGCGCGGCCGATCGGCATGCGCAGCAGGCGGTTGATGACGAACAGTGCCAGCAGGGCCAGCAGCAGGGCCACCAGGTAGAGGAAGATGACCTTGTTGATCGAGTTGTACGGCAAGCCGAAGAACTCATGGAAGGTCTGCATGCCCTCGGCGGCACGGCGTTCGAAGGTCAGGCCGAAGAACTCCGGCTTGGGGATGTTGCTGATGCCGTTGGGGCCGCCGGTCCAGTCGGTGAGGTTACGCAGGAACAGGCGGATGATCTCGCCGAAGCCGAGCGTCACGATCGCCAGGTAGTCGCCGCGCAGGCGCAGCACCGGGAAGCCGAGCAGGAAGCCGAAGGTGGCGGCCATCAGGCCGGCGATCGGCAGGCATACCCAGAAGCTCCACCCCAGGTAATGCGACAGCATGGCGTAGCTGTAGGCGCCGACGGCGTAGAAACCCACGTAACCCAGGTCGAGCAGGCCCGCCAGGCCAACCACGATGTTCAGGCCCAGGCCTAGCAACACGTAGATCAGGATCAGCGTGGCAATGTCGACCGCGCCGCGTGAACCGAAGAACGGCCACACCAATGCGGCGACGATCAGGCCCATGATCACGTAGCGCTGGGTTTTCGGCAGGGTCAGGTAGTTGCTGACTGCCGGTGGGATCAGTTTGCGGTCCGAGCGGCGGCCCATCACCGCACTCCACTGCCGGTCGAACAGTACCCGCAGGAACATCAGTAGCGAACACACGGCAATGATGCTGATGGTGAACGTGCCTTGGCTGTGCACCACCAGGCTGATGCCGTCGATGCTCAGTTTCAGGCCCAGCACCGGGAAGGCCACGGCCCAGACCAGCAAGGCGCTGAAGAACGCCTGTTTGAGATTTCTGTTCATACTTTTTCAACCTCCGGGCGGCCCAGGATGCCGGTCGGCCGGAATAGCAGGACAAGAACCAACAAGCCGAATGCCACGACGTCCTTGTACTGGTCACCGAAGATATCGGCGCCGAACGCTTCGGCCACGCCCAGCACCAGCCCGCCGAGCATGGCGCCCGGGATGCTGCCGATGCCACCCAGTACCGCCGCCGTGAAGGCCTTCAGGCCCACCAGGAAACCGGCGTTGGGGTTGATCACCCCGTACTGCATGCTCAGCAGCACGGCCGCCACGGCTGCCAGGGCGGCACCGATGACGAAGGTGAGGGCGATGATGTTGTTGGTGTTGATGCCCAGCAGGTTGGCCATCTTGATGTCCTCGGCGCAGGCGCGGCAGGCGCGACCCAGGCGGGAACGGGAGATGAACAGTGTGAGCAGGGTCATGGCCACCAGGGTGACCACGAACACCAGGATCTGCATGTAGCTGATCAGTACCTCCTCCGCGCCACCTGGCCCGAACGAGAAGCTGCCGGGGATCAGGTTGGGGATGGACTTGTCCTTGGAATCTTGCGACAGCAAGACCGTGTTCTGCAGGAAGATCGACATACCGATGGCGGAAATCAGCGGGATCAGGCGGTTGCTGTTGCGCAGGGGGCGGTAGGCAACCCGTTCGATGCTGTAACCGTAGGCACTGGTGACGAAGATCGTCGCGACGAAGGCAACGGTCATCAGGATGGGCAGCGAGTGGATGCCCATCATGGCCAGGCCCGCCAGGGCGATGAAGGCCACATAGGAACCGATCATGTACACCTCGCCGTGGGCGAAGTTGATCATGCCGATGATGCCGTACACCATCGTGTAACCGATGGCGATCAAGGCATAGGTGCTGCCGATGGTCAATCCATTAACCAGTTGTTGGAAGAAATGGTAGATCTCAGGCATTACAGCGCTCCTAAAAACCTGATTTGCATTTCGCTGGCGAGGGTAAGGCCAGGAAACCGCGGGTGACGGTTTTAAGATTTTCAGGTGAGCCCGCCCCCGGATCGCGGGGGCCAGGCCCATGAACCTCGTAAAACAAAGCCCACTGCTCGCACAGTGGGCTTCTAGGTCAGCTATTAGTCACGCAGTTACTGAGGGGAGACTTCGGTCTTCGGCTTGCCGAAGTGCCATTCGTAGACCACGAACTTGAAGTCTTTCAGGTCGCCTTTGGCGTCGTAGGACAGCTCGCCGGTCGGGGTTTTGAAGGTGCCGGCGTGGATGGCCTCGGCCACCTTGTCGGTGTCTTCGGACTTGGCGGCCTTGATGCCTTGGGCGATCAGTTCCACAGCCGAGTAGGCAGGGAATACGAACGGGCCGCTTGGGTCCTTGCCGTCAGCCTTGATGGCGTCGACGATCTTCTTGTTCGCAGGGTCGGCGTCGAACGACTTCGGCAGGGTGACCAGCAGGCCTTCGGAGGCGTTCTGGGCGATCTGCGAGATGGAGTCGTTGCCCACGCCTTCCGGGCCCATGAACTTGGCTTTCAGGCCTTTTTCCTGAGCCTGGCGCAGGATCAGGCCCAGCTCTGGGTGGTAGCCACCGTAGTAGACGAAGTCAACGTTGTTCTGCTTGAGCTTCTGGATGATCGAGGAGAAGTCCTTGTCACCGGCGTTCAGGCCCTCGAACACGGCGACCTTGGTGCCTTTTTTCTCCAGGGTCTGCTTGACCGCGGTGGCGATGCCTTCACCGTACTGCTGCTTGTCGTGCAGTACCGCCACCACTTTCGGTTTGACGAAGTCGGCGATGTAGTTGCCGGCCGCCGGGCCCTGAGCGCTGTCCAGGCCGATGGTGCGGAAGATCAGCTTGTAGCCACGGGCAGTGATTTCCGGCGAAGTGGCGGCCGGGGTGATCATGATCACGCCTTCGTCTTCGTAGATGTCCGATGCCGGCTGGGTGGAGCTGGAGCACAGGTGGCCGATGACGAACTTGACGCCGTCGTTGACCACCTTGTTGGCGACTGCCACGGCCTGTTTGGGGTCGCAAGCGTCGTCGTATTCCTTGGCTTCAAGCATTTTGCCATCGACGCCACCAGCGGCGTTGATATCCTTGATGGCTTGCTTGGCGCCGATGAACTGCATGTCGCCGTACTGGGTCACAGGGCCGGTCTTGGGGCCGGCGATGCCGATCTTGATGGTATCGGCGGCAAACGAATGGCTGGCTACCCCGGCCAGTACCATCGCGGCGAACAGCTTGGAAATCTT
>NZ_BCBD01000048.1:0-32812 GCF_001320345.1 Pseudomonas sp. NBRC 111127
CTGTCTTCTCCATGAAGATCAATGACGCGGAATGTGTTCGGCCACCTGCACTGGCCATGACTACGAGCTGCCTGCTCGTCGCGATACAGCGCCATCGGCTGGGCTGGCTCGTGGGCAAGATCCAGCAGGTCACTGCGGCAATACAGCGCCCAGCGATATTCGGGAAGCTTGGGCGGCAGGTGCATTGGGTCGGTCATGCAGCGGCTCCTCGCTGGGTATAGCGGGATCTCAGGGATCGCTCGGGCGCAGGCGCTTTGGCGGGAGGCTGCCAGCTCGCAGAAAGGCTTTCGAAACGGTTGAACTGCCCCAAAAATGCCGCGCGCACGGTTCCGGCCTCAATGTCTCGACCTTTCCCCACAATGATTTCGGCGATGCCTTTCAGCTCGCTGTCTTCGTGGTAAACCTCGTCGCGGTAGACGAACAGGATCACGTCTGCGTCCTGCTCAATTGCGCCCGACTCACGGAGGTCAGATGGCACCGGGCGCTTGTTTGGGCGCTCCTCGCACTTACGAGAAAGCTGGCTGAGCAGCACAACCGGAATACCGAGCTCGCGCGCAAGTAACTTGCACCCACGACTTATGCCGCTGACCTCTTCAGTGCGATTGCCACCCTCGCCTTCCATCAGCTGTAGGTAATCGATCATCAGGATGTCGAGCCCATAGCGCATCTTGTGCCGACGAGCCATCGAGCGAATGCGGCCGACCGTGGCGCCGGCGCGGTCTGCAATGAACAGGTTTGAGTGCTGGATCTTGCCTACTGCCGCGCACAGTTCCGCCCCGTGGGATTGGCAGGCAGAACCGTTTTTGATGACGTTGAGCGGAATCTTCCCTTCTGCCGCAGTGGCTCGATCAATGAGCTGGGCCCTGCTCATTTCCAGGCTGATGACCAAGGCTGACTTCTTCTGGCGAATCGCAGCGTCCAGCACAAACCCCATGGCAAGCGTGGTTTTGCCCATGGCAGGCCTGCCGGCCACAACGATCAACTGGTCCGGCTGCAGGCCGCCCAGTTTCTCGTCCAGGTCAACCAAACCGGTGGACAGGCCAATCAACGTCTCGCCGCGTGACAGGCGGTCATGCCGCTCTTGCCAGACCTCCAGCTGCTCGGCCACCAGATCACCAGCCTTGACGATCTCATCACCATCGGTGCCAGTGTCGATCGCCATGGCAGCTGCCTGCACGGCCGCGATCTTGTCTTGGATGTCGCCCCCACTCCGGGCGATCTCGAGCGTTCGGTCACTCAGGTCATACAGAGCCCGCTCCACGGCGCGCTCCCTGACGATCCGGGCATACTCACTTGCGTTAGCAACGCTGGGAGTGTTCTTGGCGATCTCAGCGCAATACGCCAGTGCGCTATCACCTGAGGACAACGTGCCCAGGTGATCGGCCACAGTCAGGAAGTCCACGGCGCGACCCGTGGAGCGCACAGACATAATCCCTCGGAAGACTTCGGCATTGTCAGCGAAGTAGAACGACTCCGCCGATAAATCGTCGGAGAGAACGTCGATCAGTTCCGGGCGGAGGAGCATGGCGCCGAGCAGGCTGTGTTCAGCTTCGAGGTTGTAGGGCTCACGCATGGTAATTGCCCTCGACCACCTTCACGAAGTTCGAAGGGGCAATCAGCCAGTCGAACGTCGCCCTGAAGGGTTTGGCACCATTCCTGCCGTCGATCTTGCCCATCAGGAAATCACTGCCGGCAACGATGGTGAAGAAATCACGCCAGAACTCAAGGTCCTGATGGACAGGGCTTTCCGCCCAGCGCGCCTTGATCTTTGCTGAGCGGTCTTTGTTGATCAGAACCACGCTCGGCAGAGTTGGCAGCAGTTCGTTGAACAGGCCTACGATTTGATCGACTGGTACCGCATTCAATGCCTCGCGGATGCTCGCGGTAGCTCCTGACGGTTCCTTGATGGTTCCTTTACGGTTCTGGGGGCACGTGGTGCCGGGGTGAGGGGCATCTAGTGCCGGGGTGGGGGGCATTTGCTGCCGGGGTTCTCCGGCATCTGCTGCCGGGGGGCATGTGGTGCCGGGGTTGTAGCTGGATGGGCTCACGGTGTACCAGGTGGAACGGCCTGTTCGATGGTGAGCAGACAGCACTCCAGACTGCTCCAGCCAGCGCAAAGCGTTGCGTACGGCACGCTCGGACAGGCAGGTGCGCTCTACCATACGAGCCACCGAAGGCCAGCAGACGCCGTCGTCGTTTGAGTTGTCAGCAAGGGATATCAGCACGGACTTCTGGGCCGGACTCATGCCCTGGAGTGGCCAACAAGCCGTCATGATGATCGTGCTCATGACTGTGTCTCGCAAAGGGACGCGCGCAGGTGCTCTACCCACTCGGTGCGAAATGCATGCTTGGACGCAGGCGTGTCCTGGTGTCGGATCATCCGCGCTGCGTTGAGGGCGGAGGATTTGTGGAAAGCTTTCTGGTGCAAAATGGCTACGGGCGCGGTGTTGCTTGCATCCATTGCAGAGTACATAATCGACCTCGTTACTTGCTGTTGAAGAAGCCGGGCTGCCACCCGGTTTTTTTATGCCTGCGATTCAGGTACTGGATGGATCAGCAGGTGTTTCGGTCATCTACTGTTGCAAGGCCAAGCAGATGAAAATGTGCTCACGGTCACGCTGCTGCGTCTGCCTTCCCGGCCTTTAGCGCACCCTTCGTGATCCGCTCGATCTGGTACTGGCGCAGCTCAGGCACATCTGTCCACTGACGGACCGCCTCGTAGGTCACGCCAAGCGCCTTTGCGAGCGCCGTTATTGACCCGAAATAGTTGATTGCCTGGCTTTTGGTCATGGCGACCTCCTTTGCTCGTCTCTGCATTCAAGCATGCTTGCATATGCAAAACAAGCATGCTTGACAAGCAACCTTGTAGATTGCTCACATGAAGACCACAGACCGAATCACTAAGCTCGTGCTGGCTCGGCGCCCTGAATTGGGCGTGCGCAACGTCAAGCGAGATATCGCCAACACCTGCGGCATCAGCTACGAGGCTGTACGCCAGTGGTTCGCTGGCGACACTGAAAACATCAAAAACGAGAACCTTGTGGCTCTCGCCGAGGGCTACGACACGTCTGTCGACTGGCTTCTGTCAGGAAAAGGAGAACCTCCCCGCAAAAGCGAAGCCAAGGCAGTTGCGGCAAAGGACTCTGGGGGCAGCAGCTCAGCAGCAGACGCTGTTAGAAAAATGCTTGAGAAGCACGGCAAGGGGCTGAGCTCTGAAGCACGGCAAAGCATCGTTCGCGCGGTCGAAGAAGACCCTGCTGGAGACAAAGGCAGTGGTTTCATTATCGCTACAGCCCAGCCGGCCGACGGCGACATCTCAATCCCCCAGTACGACATCCGGGCAGCCATGGGCCACGGCCAGGTGCCAGCCGAGTACAGCGAAGTCATCAGGAATGTGGTAATCCGCGAAGAAGTTCTGCGCGAGAAAGGTGTGACCTACACCGCCGCCCAGGCGCTAGCGATGATCACTGGATGGGGGCAGAGCATGGAGGGGACGATCAACGATAAAGATCCGGTGATCGTCGACCGCGGAGTTAATGATTATCACGGAGAGGGTGTGTACGTCCTGACCTGGCATGGAGACTTGCTGATTAAGCGCTTGCAGCGAAAGGACAAGGAGCATGTGTGGCTGATCTCTGACAACAGCAAATATGAAAAGCAAGCAGCTCGGATTGATGACGTAACAATCCACGCGAAAGTTTTACTGGTTTGGAACGCTAGAAAAATTTAAACGTATTGGACATAAGGCAGGGAGTGATATGGAAAGCGCTGATTCAGTTAACCATGACGACTCAGAGGGAAAGGAGAGACTCCCCATTGAAGCTGCCTACCAGAGACAGCTTATGCCCATCGATGTCATTACCTCTTACTCGAGTCAAATGGGCACAGCCGACCTCAGAGTAATTGTCGAAGCGAGAGATGGAAAACACTACGCCGTCAAGACGGTTGCGGACGGAACGGGTGGCGTACCGGCTTCGGAGCTTTTTTGCTATGAGCTAGCCTATAGGGTTTTAATACCAACGCCCTCCTATGCATTTATCAACATGCCGAATGATGGCATTTCTTTTGGATCTGCATGGGAGGGAGGGGTTGTGAACGGCGACCCCAAAATAAACTACCCTCTCTTTATAAATGAAGTACTCACCGGCCAGAAGAAAGTGCCGAACCTGAAGGTGTTCTTCAGCCGACTCTTTGCCTTTGATCTTTTCGTAAATAACGTAGATCGTCATTGGGGAAATTACCTTTGGCGCACAAGCTACAATGACTCATATGTCGCCCTGGCCTTTGATTTTAGTAGGGCGTGCTTTGAATTGGGGCATGACGGCTATCACGCCCTATCACCCCTGTCGCGTACTCAAAGTACCTTCCGGCTGCTAAATACCACCAAAAACTACGATCGGTCCGAAGCAGTTGCCTGCCTAGAAGCAATCCGAGCGATCACTACCGCAGAGGTCGAGGGAATCTTGGGGAATTTTCCGACAGCATGGATGCCCAAGACCAAGCGACGCGAGTACATTGAATGGTGGAATTCTGATGCTCGGCAAGCTAGAATTGACCATTTGCTTAAGCTTCTCTGATGGTGGACGTAATGCATACATTTAAATACTCGATAATTAAGTATATGCCTGACCCAATGCGCGGCGAAATAGTGAACGTTGGGTTAGTTATATTCACCACCGAGAAACTTGACATACGAATGCTCAGCGCATCCGCTAAGGTTAGAATGCTAGATGGTGCATCGGGGCTGGCTGAAATTGAGTCACTGCGAAGCACAATCCATGCATTTGGCGAAATGGCGTCTTCTGTCGATGAGGCCATTGACTTCCTGCAAACATTCAAGGGCTCTACAACCTACTTGTCGGACCCAGCCTTTTTTATACTAGACGATTTAAATCAATATGAGTCCCGAGTTCGTCATCTTTTTGATGATCTTGTAAAGCCGTTTGCAGCCAAAGAAAAAACCCAGCGAACCTCTAGGATTAACACTTTCCTAAAGCACTCATTCGAAAGAATGGACATGCTTGGGAAAGATATAGATGACATTAGCAGGCACAAGGTAATCTACAATTACCCTCTAAACGACAAAACCGGATTTTCTGCCGATTTTCTTCTAAAGAATGGAAGATTCCATATCACTGAAGCAATTGACTTCAATGTGAATGACACAAGCGCAAAGTTTAAGGAAACCACCATGAAAGTCATGACATTCATGGAGGGCAGAAAATACTTAGGAGAAGACTCCGCAAGATATTTTGTCTACGCCGCCTCTTCTGACAAAGAAAAAGACCTTATCCCGCATCTAAATTTAGCAGAAGAATACAGCGACAGGGTCTTCAACTTAAATTCAAAAGAAGAAACACAAGACTATTTTAACTTAATGTCATCTCTAGTCGGATCGACATTGGCGCACGTCCATTAATTGCGTCAAAGTAGAAGCCCGCTCCGGCGGGCTTTTTCATGCCTTCAGAATGGCGCCCCCTCCTCTGCGTGGCGCACCAGGTCCAACTCCACTTCCCTCTCGATCACCCGATCGTCATCCGTCGGCGTATCCCATTGCAGGATCACCGATCCGTCATCACAGAACGTCATGTCCAGGCCGTCTGTCTCTGCTAGCAGCTCCATGATTGCCCCCCAATCCTGATCGCTTTCCGTTTCTAGTTGATGGATCAGAACCTTCCTGCCGAGCTGTGCCAGCGGTGAGTTGATCATCGCTGAAATCCTCAGCCCTAAGCGCTCCAATCCGGTGAGCTCGTCCCTGCGTTCGAAATTTTCCTGCGCTGACATCAGAAGCCTCCTACCAACTGTATGCATATACAGTATTTAAAAATAACACAAGCGTGCTTGCATTCACGAAGCAAGCATGCTTTTATTATTGCAAGTTCGCTTGCATTTGCATCGAGCCAGGCAGCTCCGGCAGCCACCGCTCTTTACACAACTCGTCACCCGTCACCCTCAGCGGCACATGAGGGCAGCAGCTGCCTCACGCAGTGAGCTGGGTTCAGGTAACCAAGTGGCGCGCATGCCAATGCGGGGAAGCGCGTAGCCCAGAGAGCGATGGGCGCCTGGATCACTTCGATTTCACTGGCTGGCCTTGGCGACAGGGCCAGACGGGAAATCAACCGCCCCGGAGGGCAAGACGATGAGCTGCAGTTGCATCAGCGATGCCGTGAAGCTGGTTACGGACCAGCTTGCTGAGGAGGCGCCAGGGTCAGGGCCTTTCTACATGCGCGCAGAGGGCTACAACCTTTCACTCAACATCGAGACCGGAAGGGCAACTCGCCGATTCTGCGTAGAAGTCACTGGCCACTACATGGCGCCGAAAAAGGCCGGCGGCATGAAGCGCGTGAACAAGACTGTTTCGGTGGTCGCTAATTACTGCCCGCTCTGTGGCAAAGCATGCAGTGCCGACGATCAGGAAGAGACAACCAGCGCCACGTCAGCCTGACGTTAACTGCCCGATCTACCTGGTTCCCCATCACCAGGCTGCATCGGTCGTGACGTTCGCCCTCCCCTGGTCCGGGAGGTACACGGCAGCGAGCGTCATGACCAATGCAGCCCAACGGAAATGAACTCAAATGGCGAAGTCGTTTAAGCAAATGATCAAGGATGGCGAGGTGCGGCGCGCCGACGCCATGAAGGTTCAACTCGAAGACCTGCATGAAGAGCCTGGCTTCAACCTCCGCACCGAAGGCGAAGCGCTCGAGGCAAGCATCAACTCTCTCGCAGAGTTCGTCGCGGCGGGCGGCCAGATCCCTCCGTTGGAAGTTCGCCCGAGGGCGGAAGGTGGTGTTTGGCTTGTCGACGGCCACCGCCGGCGCCGGGCACTGTTGAAGCTCGATGCCGAAGGCCGGCTTCCTCGGACGCCCAGCAAAGAAAGGCCAGAAGTGCTGGAAGCCTGGGTGCCCGTGATCGCCTTTGAAGGCAGTGATGCCGATCGGGTAGCGCGCATCATCACCAGCCAGGAAAACGAAAAGCTCTCGCCGCTTGAGTTGGCTGAAGGCTACAAGCGCCTCCGTGCCTTTGGCTGGTCGGTTGAGCAGATAGCAGCAAAGGTTGGCAAGACACGGCAGCACGTTGAGCAGGTGCTGACTGTAGGCAACGCAAATACTGATGTTCAGAACCTGGTAGCTGCCGGCCACGTTTCAGCTACGACAGCTGCACAAGTCGTTCGGGAACATGGAGACGGTGCTGGCAAGGTACTGGGAGCCGAACTAGAGAAAGCCCAGGCAAACGGCAAGAAGCGAGTTACTGCTGGCTCGATGAAAGGGCCCTCGATCCCGAGGCCCAGGCTTGAAGCAGTGCACACCGCATCACGCAATCTAATTGCATCTCTGGACTCGATCGACGAGGACAGCCGCTCCCTCACGATTCCCGCCGCGCTCGTCCTGCAGCTGCGCGAAGCCTTGGACGGCGCCAAGCCGAGGTAACAGCTTATGGAAACGATAACGCGCGGCAAATGGACTGGCCACCTCGGCATGCTCTTGGCCCCTCGCGAGCTGGAGGCTCTGCTGTGGGTTGCGCAAGACCTCACAACCAAAGAAATCGCTCGGCTGATGGAAGTCTCACCCGGGACCGTGGCCAACGGTATCGAACGAGCAATTTTCAAGCTGAAAGCGAAGCGCCGCCTGGACGCTGTGATGAAAGCTTGGGACAAGAAAATAATCAGCCCGCTATGCATCTTCCTTGCGTGCCTCATCAGCATGCATGCCGCCATCAACGACAACGACCCCATGCGCCGCGACCGACGCGCGCCCGAGCGGCGCACTGCCCAAGTTCGAATCGTCCGCAAGGCCGAGGCCTTCGAGCTCCACGCCTGACCACTGAGGATTAACTCATGCAAGCAGCCATTCAGAAAAGTCAGGGCGAACTCACCGCCCTCCGCCAGGAAGTGATCACAGCCACCGAGGCCTTCCGCAGCAAGTCACGCTTCTATGTCACGGCGAGCGGAAATGGCTGGGCTATCGTCTCGGCCGCCAACGAACGCGTGTATGGCCGCAACAAAGACTATCCATCAGCCGTTCGCTACGCCCAGAGCTTGGAGCGCGCTATCGACGCCAAGACCTTGCCGGTGATTGCGGCCGTCAAGGTCAAACAGGTCGGTGAAAGCGCAACGCGCTGGGCTGCACTGTTTGGCCTGTGCCTTGTCCTACTGGCCGGAGCGGCGTCGTCATGAGCCGCGGGGTCAACAAGGTCATCCTGGTCGGCACCTGCGGCCAGGATCCGGATGTGCGCTACCTGCCCAACGGTAACGCCGTCACGAACCTAAGTCTGGCCACCAGCGAGCAGTGGACGGACAAGCAGTCGGGACAGAAGATCGAGCGCACCGAGTGGCACCGAGTGTCGTTGTTCGGGAAAGTTGCCGAGATCGCCGGCGAGTACCTACGCAAGGGCGCCCAGTGCTACATCGAGGGCAAGCTGCAGACCCGCGAGTGGGAGAAGGACGGCATCAAGCGCTACACCACAGAAATCGTGGTCGACATCAACGGCACGATGCAGCTGCTGGGCAGTCGGCCGCAGGGCCAGCAGCCCGGGCAAGTGCCAGATCGGCAGCCAAGGCAACAACAGCGCCCGGCGCGCCAACAGCAGAACCAGCAGGCGGCGCCGCCCGATCACGACAGCTTCGACGACGACATACCATTCGCGCCCCTCCACCACCTCGCCGGTGCGTAGCCATGAAGCGCCGGCAGCTGATGCACCCTACCGCGTACTAGCTCGGGCGGGCCTGCCGAGACAACAGCCAGTCACGCGATGCCCAGCCATACGGCTGGATGACCGTGGACTGCGGCTGGTGGCTTGCCGGCTGGCATGACCGTGACATGGAGCTTTCCGCCTGACCGGTAGAAAACCCTAACTTACTACCTTACCGCTCCACCAGAGAGCGAATGGAGTTAAACCATCCGTAGTCAAAGTTATTGGGGTCGCGGGTAAACTTGAGAAAGTAGTACATCTCAGATACGAAGTTACTAGCCGTAAGCACACACCCGGAAATTACATAACCCCTAACAGAAAAATCAAAAGCCCATATTAACAATGCTATTAGAAACATGGATACAGCGTGATTAAATGCTAGACGAAGGTACCACTCTCGCGGACCGCCCCATTTATCAATATGTTCAGGATGGCTCCTGAGCAAATTAAAATACGCCGAGGCAGCGAACAGCATAGTTACTAGAAACGGTGGGGATGTAATGGCCGAAGCAAGGATAAAAAGCTTCCAGAAGTCGAGCATGATGAATAACTGCGGATTGAGTAAAAATATAATTAGAAATCCTGGAGCTAGGAAGGCAAAGAAGAAAGATGCGGCATTGGCCGAAAAAGATACATTCACATCCTTAAGATCAATCATGACGCCCTCTCGGCCAAAACATTGATCTTACCAGCGTACACACCTTGCCGCATCCGGCCACGGAGGGCGGCGCATGCATGGAGAAAGCCATGAGCAACTACGACTGCGACTACGTCCGCCGCCACTACGACGTGCCGGCAAAGATCGGGCGCCGGGTGATCGCCAACGGCGAGCCAGGCGTCATCATGGCCGATCGTGGCCACTACATCGGCGTCATCCTCGACAGTGATCCGAAGAAGCGCATCCGAAACTACCACCCCACCTGGGAAATGCAGTACGGCGAGATGGCCGAGAAGCTGCCCCTGAAGCGCTACCAAGTGCTGGTGGCCGGATGGGACTGGGGGGACATCACCAATCGAACCATCGTCGATGTATTCGCCAGCACGCCCTCGCAGGCCAAGTACAAGGCCTACGAGCAGTGCGAGTACCACGACATCGAGTGCATGTTCGGCTTCAAGGTTCGCCGGGCATGACCATCCGCGCTGCTCGTCAGCGCCTCAGGAGCCTTCGCTTTTCACTTGGCAAATCCCGTTGGCCCGGTTCTTCCCGGTATACGAGACATCAGGCGAGCCGTCCGGGTTGATCGAGAGCGAGATAGTCACCCCGCTACCCTTGGCCTCGAAGTAGTTATCGTTGAACTTTTTCAGCTTTCCTTCTTCGCCATTTATGTAGATAGGGCCGCCCTTGTCGGCGTGCACCTCGATGTTTCCTGGGCACGTGGCGTTCACCAGCGGAATGCCAGCCTGAGCAGCACCCGACGCAGCCAGCAAAGTACAAATCAGTAGTCGCTTCATCTCACGCTCCTTGAGTGGATTGGCCGAGAGGGAAGCAATAGTCCAATTCGGCGCTTCCCGCCAGCGCCTCTCCCTATTCAACGAATCATGCCACCTTGGCAATGACCACCCGTGCCTCTGCGGCCCCCAGTATGGGCAATAAAAAGATGTTCCTACATTCCTGACGGCTTTGGTGGTGGTGGTGGTGGTTTAGGTGCTCTTTGTCCGGGTGGAAGGGGCACCTTCATGAGCTTCCCATTATTTAGCCTAATAGTTACATACTCACGATTATCGTTGTCGTTCTTTTTCGAGCTTTCCTTAACTGCCGCCTTGACCTTATCAAGCTCTGATTGCAGCTGAGAAATATTCTCCGCGCTCTCTGCATTTAGTTGCTCAGCGGTCGCTAACCTCGACACAAGCTGTTGTATTTGATCAAGCGCATTATCCCGATCTGCATCAGCCCTAGCCACCCGACTCTCGATACTATCAAGTTCACCGCTAAGCGTTTTTATGAAACCTCCCATTTCGTCTGCACTACCTGCCAGCCTATTGAAGATTTTCAAAATTGATTCAATCTGCTTGTTATCTGAAAAATTCGGATATCTAATTCGATGGTCAATCTCGCTCCAGCCCTCTTCAAATATTGTTCGAACCTGAACCTCAAACAAAATCTCAGTTACACCAGGCTTCGTTTTCATTACATAATGAACCGATCTGTAACCTGCCCGATGCACTCTTGGTGTAATTCCGCAACCCTTAAAAGCGGACACCAAGTCTTCAGGGTCTCCCTCCCTAATATATGAGACAGGCTTTTCAGCCAAACCCCACATCGAAATAACTTGCTGATGAATCTTAAAAACATCATCTTTGAAAAGATGCAACGCCCTGACGCCTATGAGATCAGAGATAACGTTATGATAGTTATCAACAGAAATGGAAAGATATTTTTTTGACGGCTTTCCCTCAGCTTGCTTCCGTATAATCTTTTCCAGCAAATGTTCAGGATCTTTGACACGCCAGCGTACCGAGTGAACACCTTGAAAAGATTGAATAGTTTTGACTACTAACTCCGCTGCATCTTCAAGTTGCCGAACTCTTCGACAATAGTCTTCATAAATAGCTAGCAATCCTTCCCAGCTAATCACTGCACGTGACCACTCTTCTTCTGACACATTATTTCTTGAGAGAAAGCTTGCTCTATCCATGTCCACTCCTAACGTGTTCACCCCATCAAGTCGGAACATGAAACCCCATCCCGAGACAAAATGCCACTATCCGAAAAAATCTAGTTCGGATGCCGGCGCCTGCACGCAAGGACCACACGATGGCCGAATACAACATCGTCAGCATGAGCGGCGGTAAAGACAGCACGGCCACGCTTCTGGTCGCTCGCGAACTGGAGGTGCCGAACCTCAGCGGCGTATTTGCAGACACCGGGCACGAACACCCGGCCACTTATGACTATGTGCACTACCTGGCCGAAGCCGTCGGCGTCCCTATCCGCTGGGTAAAGGCTGACTTTGCCCGGCAGATCGCCGGCAAGCGTAGGTTCATCGAAACGAAGTGGCGCGAGAAAGGAGTGCCAGAGGCCGTGGTGCTTGGGGCCCTGGATGTGCTGCACCCCACCGGCAACCCATTCCTCGACATGTGCCTCTGGAAAGGCCGATTCCCCAGCACCAAGGCCCGATTCTGCACGGACGAGCTGAAGCGGAACCCGATTATCGAGGACGTTTTCATGCCGCTTATGACTGGAGAGAACCTGGTTCTCTCTTGGCAAGGCGTCCGGGCCGATGAGTCCCTGAATCGCCGCTACCTGCCAGAATGCGACGAGGTCGGCGGCGGCCTGTTCAATTACCGCCCAATACTTAGGTGGCCGGTAGAGGCAGTCTTCGAAGCGCACCGGGCCGCATGCATCAAGCCCAACCCACTCTACCTGCAGGGCTGCAACCGGGTCGGCTGCATGCCCTGCATCATGTGCGCGAAGGACGAGTTGCGCGAGATCGCCACCAGATGGCCGGAGGAAGTGGCAAGGGTGCGCGAGTGGGAGCGTCTGGTGAGCATCGCCAGCAAGCGCGGCGCGGCCACGTTCTTCGCCACTGTCACCGACCCCACCGTCAGATCAGATGATAAGGTCAGCGCCGACACGCATGGCATCGACCGAATGGTTGATTGGGCCAACACAAGCCGGGGAGGCCGTCAGTTCGACATGGTCGACCTCATCACCCGCACTGACAGCCGAAACAGCTGCTCCTCAGCTTACGGGCTATGCGAGTGACCCGATGCCCGCAGAAATCGACCGGATCGCCGGACGCCGATCAAGCCCATAAACAACGAGAATCAAGCAGCTACTCCAGGTACACCGAAAACTTGGACCGCAAAGAACATGGCCGCAATCGCGGAGAAACAAGCCGCAACTCGATTCCAATGCGCCTGTTTTATCAAGGTTTCCCGAAGGTTGTACCGCTCACCTTTCTCGTCGAGACCAATGCTTGGCGCCTGCACCGCCTCCCCATTTTTGTCCCTTAAGCTGAAAGGCACTTTGGCTGTTGCTGATCGCAGCCAGGCATATGCGGAAACCAATGCGCTGAGAGCCGAAAAAGCAGGAGCGTAGTGGGCAGTGAAAGCTGAGATGTCCATGTTCCTCATTCCTTATAAGTCGAGACAATCAAATGATCTCATATGGAAGCGTCTGCAGCGGCATTGAAGCTGCGACCGAGGCCTGGCACCCGCTGGGCTGGCGTGCCGACTGGTACGCCGAGATCGAGCCATTCCCCTCTGCGGTGCTGGCCTACCACTACCCAGAAACGCCGAACCACGGCGACATGACCCGCCTGGCGGCCATGGTGCTGTCCGGCAGGATACCAGCGCCTGAGGTGCTGGTCGGCGGTACTCCCTGCCAGGCCTTCAGCGTGGCCGGAATGCGCGAAGGCCTGGCCGATCCCCGCGGCGCACTGACCATCAAATACGTGGAGCTCTTCGATGCAATTGACCATGTTCGAACCATGCGCGGCGAGCCCGAGGCCATCTGCACCTGGGAAAATGTCCCCGGCGTCCTCTCTGACAAAGGCAACGCGTTTGGCTGCTTCCTCGGCGCCCTGGTGGGCGAATCCGAAGAACTCCAACCGCCAGGGGGCAAATGGAAGGACGCTGGTTGTGTGTATGGACCCACGCGAACAGTCGCATGGCGGGTTCTGGATGCCCAATATTTCGGCCTGGCCCAACGACGCCGCCGTGTGTTCGTTGTCGCAAGTGCTCGATCAGGGTTCGATCCCCTCGAAGTACTTTTTGAGCGCGAAGGCGTGCGCCGGGATACTCCGCCGCGCCGAGGCGAGGGGGCGAGTACTCCCGTCGGAACTCTCGGAGGCACTTCTCCTGGTGGCGGGTGGCGATTTGGGGCTGATGAAGCAGCAGCCGGACAGCTGATTGCCCATCCGAAAGCATTCGGCGGAAATAACACCAGCGGGCCAATTGATGTGGCGCCAGCCCGCAACGCATGCGGCAGCGGCAGCGGCAGGATGGACTTCGAGAGCGAGGCGTTCATAGTTTCGGGCACGCTTCAGGCGAATGGCAAAGCGGCAGGCAGCGCCACCCAGCAGGACGCCGAGAGCGGAATGCTCGTCGTGCACGGCACTCAAGATCCAGATGTCAGGTACGAACAAGCGCAAAGCCTCGGGCGAAACAACGGGCAGGAGAACGCACTGCTCGCCTTCAGCTGTAAGGACCATGGCGCAGACGCAGGCGATCTGGCACCCACTCTGCGCGCCATGGGGCACGGTGCAAGTCACCCCAACGCCGGAGGCCAAGTAGCCGTGCAGGTGCCTAGTGGCGTGCGCCGCCTCACCCCGCGCGAGTGCGAGCGCCTCCAGGGATTTCCCGATGACCACACGCTGGTCCCGTATCGCGGTCGAGTAGCGGGTCTTTGCCCAGACGGGCCGCGCTACAAGGCGATCGGCAATAGCAAGGCCGTCCCAGTCGTGCGCTGGATCGGCCAGCGCCTTCAACAACAACTTGAACGTCTCGCTTGAGGTCACCCATGCCCACAGAAAACCGATCCAGCAACACAGAGATGGCAAGCGTGCCCACGCCGATTGCTGCTGACAACGACCGCGACCTGCTGGAATACATCGCAGAAGCAGTCGAAACGCAGACCTACGTTTGCGACCAGTGCGGCCATGAGGAGCCGCTTTCCACGTTCGATATTGCATCCGATCTGCGCGACTACATGTTGGCTTTCCCTCAAGCGCCAGTCCCGCAGCCCCACCCCGACCCTATAGCCTGGATGGTTGGTACTGCCTTCTGGTGGACCAAAGAAGAGGCAGAGCGGGATGCTGCAGAGATGAACATACCGGTAATTGGCTTGGGCCCAATGACCGATACCGATGAGGTTCAGCGAATGCGAGAAGCTCTGAAGTTCTACGCAGACCGCGACCACTTCGCGGACGATATCGGCAACGAATGGGACAGCGTTAGCGGCGAACCCACCAACATCCTCTGGCACGGACAGGAAGCTTGGTTTGTCGAGGACGGCTCGGTTGCCAGGGCCGCGCTGTTGGGAATGTCTGAGCAGGATCCAGGCTGAGTATCGCAGATCCCTCTGCGATTTCGGATCAGGACGGTAACGAAGGCTGAATTTTCAGGCTCAGGAAGATGGCCCAAGCATCATATGACTTCTGGTGCCAGACCACCGCTTCGTCCCAGGAAACGCCCTTGATCTCACCGTTAGAAATTAGGTGCCTAAGCCTGGAATTTGAGGCATCCAATTCGAGGAGGTGCCGATGAGCCGCGTATCGAAAATCATCGTTGCTTAGCATTGGACTGATGTCCTAAAGGGCTGGCTCGAGAATACGTGCCGATGTCCCTGTGCATTCACTGTGACATCAAATCGAAGCGGTCACTCCGTAAACCGGAATGGAGCACATTTGTACTCCATCCAGCTGTAACCCCTTTCCCCTCTATTCACTGCCGCGATATGGCGGCCAAGGCGAAGCTATGTCTCAAGCAAAGGAACGCCCGATCCTGTTTAGCGGGCCTATGGTCCGCGACGTCCTGGAAGGCCGGAAGACGGTCACCCGCCGCGCGCTGAAGATTCAGCCCCGCACCCCTGGCGACATCGGGAGCTACGGCCGTGGCCAGCCATTCATTCGCCACCCGGACCCGACCAAGCGAAACCCTGAATGCCCTTATGGTCGGCCAGGTGATCGCCTGTGGGTGCGCGAAACCTGCTTCATCAACGACTACCGGGAGGCCAAAGTCCCCGTTGACGAGCGAGCCAGCGTTGATGTGGTTTACCGCGCCGATCCATTACCGGACTGGGAGGGTGAAGAGAGCCTGATTACCTGGCGGCCCAGCATTCACATGCCGCGCTGGGCCAGCCGCATCCTGCTGGAGCTTACCGACGTTCGCGTAGAACGACTGCAGGACATCAGCGACGACCAGGCCAGGGCCGAAGGCATGGTGTACACCGACTTCGGCATGCAAGAGCGGCCCGGCAAGGTCAGCGTGGACGGTGGCAAGACATACCACCCAATGAAGCTACAGCAGGCTCCAGGCTGGCACTCTGGCGATGCAACCCACCCTGACCAATGCCTCGACCGAGCCAAATGGGCGTTCGCGAACCTCTGGGAAAAGATCAACGGCGAGTACAGCTGGGACGCCAACCCATGGGTCTGGGTCGTCGAGTTCAAGGTGATTAAACCGTGCGACTACCAAGGCAGGCACTTCGGCGCGCCGTATCCCGATGCTCAGTGCGTTGATGGCTTCCTGTGGGATGAGGACAGCTGCGATGTGCCGGGCGGGCCATTACTGAGCGGCGGCGATATCCCCTGCCCTAAGTGCAACGCAGAGGCATACGCCGACCACCAGCGCGAGGTGAGTCAATGACCCGCCTCGCCCTCTGCCTCCTGCTGCTGGCCACCGGCGCCAGCGCAACCGAGAACATCATCGACGTGCAGCACGACAGCCAGCGCGGCGTCACCTGCTACCTGCTCAACGGGGTCGACATCAGCTGCATCCCCGACAGCCAGCTGCAGGCCGGCAACCAGCGCCAGCTCTCCCCGCACGAAACACAACCCGAACCTACACCCGCACTGGCGCCTGGGCGCTGGATTGATGAAAGGTATGAGCTGTGAAAGCACTTTCAATTCGCCAGCCCTGGGCCTGGCTGATCATCAGCGGCGGCAAGGACATCGAGAATCGAACCTGGCACACGAAGTTTCGAGGACGTTTCTTGGTACACGCCGCCACCGGCATGACACGTCGTGAGTTTCTGTCGGCCTTTGATTTCATGACCCGACAGGGGATCAAGCCGCCCTTCCCGGTGCCGCCTGACAACCTTTTGCGAGGCGGGATAATTGGCTCAGTCGAGCTTATCGACAGCGTCGATCACAGCGAATCGCCCTGGTACATGGGCGAGAAAGGGTTCGTGCTGCGCGATCCAAAGCCGCTCCCGTTTGTCCCGATGAAGGGGCGCCTAGGATTCTTTGATGTGCCCGACGAGGTGCTGGTATGACCGACCTGATCGAAGTGAAGACGGCAGACCTGGTCGGCGAGGCGCTTGGATGGGCAGTAGGCATGGCCGAAGGCCTGGAGTTGGAAATGGAGCCACCGCACTACAACACCTCCTGGCGGGTGTTTGCCCGCCACCGCTACACCGTGACCGAGCAAGCCAAGCGCTTCAACCCGTGGGAAGACTGGGCGGTGGGCGGACCGCTACTGCAGAAGCACAACGTCAGCCTGCACTGCCCGCAGAAAGATTGGGACTACTGGGCAGCCTGGATAACCGAAAACGGCAAGGACGTTGCCCAAGGGTCTGCTCTTCCATTGCCGGCGGCGTGTCGAGCCATTGTCGCCCACAAGATTGGCGATACCGTCCAGGTGCCGAAGGAGCTTATGCCGTGAACCGAGAAGCATTGAAAGCGCTGGCTGAGCGGGTGATGAACGACCGTCGATTCTGCTGCGACGAACAACACAGGTTCCTGGCTGAGGGCGTAAATGAGCTACTCGCAGAGAACGAGGCTCTGCGCAAGGATGCCAAGCGGTACCGATTCGTTCGCAACCCCATTGGAACCAGCTCACCGCTGGCTATCTGGAACGAGGGGAGAATGCCCCTGTTCTGCGCGATGGCTGATGCGGTCGTTGACGAGCTCATGGCCAAAGAGGCCGCTCAATGATCGCCCTCGCCTACATGGCCTACCTGATCTGCAGGGGGTCGCGATGAACGACGCTAGCCTTTACCGAGGCGAGTGCCTGGAGGTGATGAAGTCGATACCAGACGCAAGCGTCGACCTGGTGCTGGCTGACTTGCCCTATGGCACAACACAGTGCGCCTGGGATGTGGTAATCCCTTTCGCTCCCCTGTGGGAGCAGTACTTGAGAATCGCCAAGCCAGAAGCGGCCATTGTGCTGTGCGCGGCTCAGCCTTTCAGCTCACTGGTAGTCGCCAGCAACCCCCGCGACTACCGCTACGAGTGGATCTGGGAGAAAGCCAATGCCACCGGCTTCCTCAACGCCAAGAAGCAGCCCCTGCGGGCTCATGAAAGTGCCCAGGTCTTCTACCGGCGCCAGCCGGTGTACAACCCGCAGATGACAACCGGTCACGAGCGGCGGACGGCGAAGCGGAAGACGGTCAATTCGGAGTGCTACGGCAAGGCCCTGGCGCTCACCGAATACGACTCCACGGACCGGTACCCGCGTTCGGTTCAGTTCTTCTCGAGCGACAAACAGACGGCCAACTTCCACCCAACCCAGAAGCCGGTCAGCTGGATGCGGTTCCTGATCGCCACCTACACCAACCCGGGCCAGGTGGTGCTCGACAACACGATGGGTAGCGGCACGACCGGCGTTGCAGCAGTCCAGTTGCACCGGCGGTTCATCGGGATCGAGAAGGACACCGACGAAAACGGTAAACCACTTGGCTATCTGGACATAGCCAGGCAGCGAATCGACGAAGCCATCGCCATTCGCGATACCCAAGCGGCGCAGATCGAACTGTTCGAAGCGAGAGCTTAACCCTTCCCCCTACAACTCAAGCCCGCCGGCGTGCCGACCAGAAGTGCGTCACGGCCAGCAAAACTCCAGGTATGGCCATGCCAAGGCCGCTGTAGATGAAGGCAGGCTGGCTTGTCATCAGTCCACTGAAAGCGAACCCGACGCCAGTGGGTACCAGGGTGACTGCTGCATAGCCCCACGGCTTTCTAGTTTCCTTGGCCATATCGCTCCTCCTCTTGAACCCCGATTAAACCACATGAGCCCGCCGACAGGCGCAGGCGAGGATTACCTATGTCCGCAGAACGATTCCACCACACCGCGAACGACTGCTTGGAGCGCCTGGCAGCCGATCTCTGGCCGGAAGCCAAGCTGGCTCTAGTCATATACACCCAGGGCAAGCCTGAGCTCGACATCGTCCTGAAGGACAGCGGCCTGAACGTCGACGAGGTGGTGAGCACCTTGCGCCGCCGTGGCGGGCTTGGCCTTGATGGCCAGAACAATTACAAGCGCCTGGTCTGTGACGCGATCATCGGAACCATGGCTTGCGGCAAGCAAAACAGCAACCCTCCGCCTGCTGATCACTGGGGCCAGGAGTTCTGGGATATCGGTCGGGCCGAAGGCGCGCAGCAAGAAGAGCTGGTCCATGCCCTGCGCCTGGCGCGCAAAGAGCTAGAAGCCTGCCAGCGTGTTATCCACTACGCCGGCGGATTCGACCCGGCCTACGTCAACAACGCCCAGGCCGCGATCAAGGTCGCCGACGCGGCTCTTGAAAAAATTCCTGCCTAACCGTCACCCTGCCATTAATCAAATGCCCGCCATCTGCCGTGCGGGTGAGGAAACTCTATGTCTGAACGCAAAACGATGTGCATCTACCACGGCAACTGTGCTGACGGCTTCGGTGCCGCCTGGGTTGTCCGCAAAGCCCTGGGCGACCAGGTCGAGTTTGTCGCCGGTGTCTACGGCCAAGAGCCGCCAGACGTTGAGGGCAAGGACGTTATCATCGTCGACTTCAGCTACAAGTACGAAGTCATGGCGAGGATGAGCTGGAAGGCCCACAGCATCATCATCCTGGATCATCACAAGTCGGCGGCCGAGGACCTGAGCAAGTTCCCGCCCTTCCATGCAGGCGTTCGGCTCGATGGCCGGCACGCCGACGGCACGGTCGCGCTGGGCTGGGAAAGCGCTCACAGCTTCATGCAAATGCAGAACGCACCGGCCATCGCCTGCTGCTTCGATATGAACCGCAGCGGCGCCATGCTGGCCTGGGACCACTTCTTCCCCGGGCAAGAGCCGCCCATGCTGCTGCGCCACATCGAGGACCGCGACCTCTGGCTGTTCAAGCTGGACGGCACCCGCGAAATCCAGGCGAACCTGTTCAGCTACCCATACGACTTTGAAGTCTGGGACAAGCTGATGGCGGCCGATGTGGAAACCCTCCGCTCGGACGGCGCCGCGATCGAGCGCAAGCACCACAAGGATATTGCCGAGCTGGTTGCCGTGATGAAGCGCCGCCTGGTCATCGGCGGTCACGATGTGTCCGTGGCCAGCCTGCCGTACACGCTCACCAGTGACGCCGGGCACCTGATGGCTCAAGGCGAAGCGTTCGCCGCGTGCTACTGGGATACGCCAGATGGCCGCGTATTCAGCCTGCGCAGCACCGACGAGGGGCTGGATGTGTCGGAGATCGCTAAACAGTACGGCGGTGGCGGCCACCGAAACGCCTCCGGTTTCCGCGTGCCGTTCGGCCACGAACTCACCAAGTAATCAACACCACGCCAACAAAGCCCGGTGGTAGCGACAGCCGGGCGAGGATGACCTATGCCCGAAAACACCGACTACAGCATTTCGCCAGCGGACGCGCTGATCATCGCCGGTATCAGCCAGCATGGCCTGGATATGCGCCGCACCATGGTGAAAGCCCTATGGCGAGAGCACGGTCCGGCGAAGCTCGCCGAGATGTTCGCTCAGTTTATTGGCATGGCCAACTCCGTCGCTGCCAACTGTGCAGAGATGAGTGACATGGTCCTCATCCATGAGTGCGGCGTTCACCCCGACAAGTTCGACAGCGTGAACCTGCCGACCATCTTCGGGGCCTGCCAAGGCGTGCAGATCGCAAGCAAGTGCGACCCGGCCGGTGCATGTCAGGGCTGCGCATATCGCCTGGGATCCATCGCCAATCAGTCGCCCATCACCACCAGCGACGCAGAGTTCATGGCGCACGACCGCAAGGGCTTCATGTGCCACGCCGACCTCGACGAACGCGGTGAACCACTACGGGTTTGCGTCGGCCACGCAAAAGCCGCCAAGGCGACCACTTAACCACCAACCTGCCGCCACCGGCGGCGTGGAGACCAACATGCATTTAAAAAGGAAGAAGCCAGGCGATGAACACGCCGGGATGGCAGAGGCCATTGCCCAGGAAATGGACAAGGTAACGGAGGAAAGGATGGCCGAACTGCTGGGAATCACGCTGCGAGCGCTTCAGACCCGGCGCCAGCGCGGGAAAATCCCTGAAGGCGTCTGGAACAAGAACGGCCGCAACATCATGTACAGCAGATGGAGATATGAGGAATGGCTCGAAAGCCTGTGGGTCTGCCCCCTGGAATTGAAATCCGAGGAGACTCGCTCCGAATCCGTTTCACTTGGAACGGTGAGCGTCGCGGGGAAACCCTCGCCCACCCCCCGACGGCGCAGGGCATCCGCGCAGCCAGCCGTGTACGTGATCAAGTAGTCAACCTGATCCGTCACGGCCTGCTAGACGACGAGAAGTATGCCGAGCTATTCCCGGGCTCGGAGGTTGCACGCCGGACGGCGGAGTCTATCCCGAGCCTGGGCGCCTACACCCAGATGTGGCTGGATAGCCGCGACATCGTCGAAGGCACCCGCAACAACTACAAGAGCGTGTTCAACATCTACTGGATGCCATACCTCGGCCTACGCCGGATAGACATGATTACGCCGACGATGCTTCGCGGGGTAATTTCCCAGATCCAGTGGACGTCAGTTGGCGTAAAGCGGAATGCGATCATCAAGCTGGCCAGTGTTTTCAAGACAGCGGTCCTTGATGGTTTGATCGCCAAGAACCCCACCACCTCGCTTGATAAGCCAAAGTCCGTCAAGAAAGTCGTAGACCCTTACACCAGGGCGGAAGCAGAGGCGATAATCTCCCACCTGTATGCGACGCTTCAGAAATACTCGCAGATCTACGCAGCGTTCTTCGAGTTTTGCTTCTTCACTGGGGTTCGCCCTGGCGAAGCAATGGGTCTGAAATGGGAGGACATCGACGTTGATCAGCGTTCCGCGACGGTTCGCCGGATCATCGTCAACCGTGCGCCCCAGGAACGTACGAAAACCAAGCATCATCGGGTGGTCCTGTTGAACGAGCGCGCATTGAACGCCATCAACCAGGCCCAGCGAATGGCTACCCTTCGTCGAATGGCGTCCAAGTCGGCCCACCCGACTAGTCCCTTCGTGTTCCAACCAAGCAAAGGTGGGCTGTGGATCAACGAGCCAAGTGTTACAATCCGCCACTTCAAATCGGCGCTGAAGGCGCTGAACATCCGTGAACGCCGTCAGTACGACACCCGCCACACCTACGCAACCATGTGCCTGATGTCTGGGATGAACCCCGCGTTCATCGCGAGCCAGCTTGGCCACAGCGTCGAGATGTTGCTCTCTACCTACGCGAAATGGATCAGCTCCTCCTCGGACTGGAGGGAGCTGGAGAAGCTGCCGCCCCGAGTCGAATTGGCCCAAAATTGGCCCAAAACTGACGAGAGGGCCTAAATACACCTCTGGAACCCCCGCAGGACAAGCACTTGATTTCTACCGCCAACATCACCATGCAGTTCGGCTCCAAGCCGCTGTTCGAAAACGTTTCTGTCAAATTCAACAACGGCAACCGCTACGGCCTGATCGGCGCCAACGGCTGCGGCAAGTCGACTTTCATGAAGATCCTCGGCGGTGACCTGGAGCCTTCGGGTGGCCAGGTCATGCTCGAACCCAACACCCGCCTGGGCAAGCTGCGCCAGGACCAGTTCGCCTACGAGGAATTCACCGTCATCGACACGGTGATCATGGGCCACGGCCAGCTGTGGAAGGTCAAGGCTGAGCGCGACCGTATCTACTCGCTGCCGGAAATGTCCGAGGAAGACGGCATGGCCGTCGCCGAACTGGAAACCGAATTCGCCGAAATGGACGGCTACACCGCCGAGTCGCGCGCCGGCGAACTGCTGCTGGGCCTGGGTATTCCGCTGGAGCAGCACTTCGGCCCGATGAGCGAAGTGGCCCCTGGCTGGAAGCTGCGTGTGCTGCTGGCCCAGGCGCTGTTCTCGGACCCGGACGTGCTGCTGCTCGACGAACCGACCAACCACCTGGACATCAACACCATCCGCTGGCTCGAAACGGTCCTCACGGCGCGTAACAGCACCATGATCATCATTTCCCACGACCGCCACTTCCTCAACAGCGTGTGCACCCACATGGCTGACCTGGACTACGGCGAACTGCGCCTGTTCCCGGGCAACTACGACGAGTACATGACGGCCGCCACCCAGTCGCGCGAGCAATTGTTGGCGGACAACGCCAAGAAGAAAGCCCAGATCGCCGAACTGCAGACCTTTGTCAGCCGCTTCTCGGCCAACGCTTCGAAAGCCAAGCAGGCCACTTCGCGCGCCAAGCAGATCGACAAGATCCAGCTGGCCGAGGTGAAACCGTCCAGCCGCGTCAGCCCGTTCATTCGCTTCGAACAAACCAAAAAGCTGCACCGCCAGGCCGTGGTCGTCGAGAAAATGGCCAAAGCCTTCGATGACAAGGTGCTGTTCAAGAACTTCGACCTTACCGTGGAAGCGGGTGAGCGCGTGGCGATCATCGGCCCCAACGGTATCGGCAAGACCACCCTGCTGCGCACCTTGGTCGGCGAAATGACCCCAGATGCCGGTTCGGTGAAGTGGACCGACAGCGCCGAAGTCGGCTACTACGCGCAAGACCACGCCCACGACTTCGAAGACGACATGACCCTGTTCGACTGGATGGGCCAGTGGACATCCGGCGAGCAGGTGATCCGCGGCACCCTGGGGCGCATGCTGTTCTCCAACGACGAGATCCTCAAGTCGGTGAAGGTGATTTCCGGTGGTGAACAAGGCCGCATGCTGTTCGGCAAGCTAATCCTGCAAAAGCCCAACGTGCTGGTGATGGACGAACCGACCAACCACCTCGACATGGAGTCGATCGAAGCACTCAACCTGGCGCTGGAAAACTACCCAGGCACCCTGCTGTTCGTCAGCCACGACCGCGAATTCGTTTCGTCGCTGGCTACCCGCATCATCGAGCTCTCGGCCGATGGCGTGGTGGACTTCAGCGGTACCTACGACGACTACCTGCGTAGCCAGGGTGTGTTGGTCTGATTGAGCAGTAAGGCCTGGCCGCTTTCGACGGCCAGGCCTTGCGCCACAGCGCAGGCCTCTCCACGAAAAATTCGTTAGCCTGCTTTCATTTCCTTCGCGCAACGGCATGATGGGTTCACGCCCAACCGCCCGCCCGCGAACGAGCCCATGACCGCGCAACAACCTGCTCCCCCCAGCGATAGCTTGCACATAACCCTGCAAATCCTGTCGATCGTCTTCTACACCTTCATTGCCTTCCTCTGCATCGGCCTGCCGATCGCGGTACTGCCCAGCCATGTGCACGATCAGCTGGGCTTCGGCGCCGTGATAGCGGGCGTGACCATCGCCTTGCAATACCTGGCCACCCTGCTCAGCCGGCCATTAGCCGGCAAGGTGGCCGATACCTTGGGCGGCAAGCGGGCAATACGCTATGGCCTGCTGGGTATCGCCGGCTGTGGCGTGCTGACCCTGCTGTCCGCCTGGGCGCTGAACCTGCCAACCCTCAGCCTGGGCCTACTGCTTGCCGGGCGCCTGCTGCTGGGCATAGCCCAGGGGTTGATCGGCGTAGCGACCCTGAGCTGGGGAATCAGCCAGGTCGGCCCTGAGCACACCGCCCGGGTCATTTCATGGAACGGCATCGCCTCTTACGGTGCCATCGCCATCGGCGCGCCCGTGGGTGTGCTGGCCGTCGACGGGCTGGGCATCAGCGCGCTGGGCCCGGCGCTGCTGGGGTTGGCAGCCATTGCCCTGCTGGTGCTGCGCAAACGCCCCGACGTGGCGGTGACGCGCGGCGAGCGCCTGCCCTTCTGGTCGGCGTTCGGCCGGGTGGCGCCGTGTGGTGTTGGCCTGACCCTCGCTTCCATCGGGTACGGCACCCTGACCACCTTTGTCACCCTGTATTACCTTGAGCGTGGCTGGGCCGGCGCAGCCTGGTGCCTGAGCGCGTTTGGCGTGTGCTTCATCATCTCCCGGCTGCTGTTCGTCAACGCGGTCAACCGCTTTGGTGGCTACAACGTCGCGGTCGCCTGCATGGCCACCGAAGTGCTCGGCCTTGGCCTGCTGTGGCTGGCGCCCTCACCACCGTGGGCATTGCTGGGCGCCGGGCTGGCCGGCTTTGGGCTGTCGCTGGTGTACCCGGCACTGGGCGTCGAAGCCATCAGGCAGGTACCCAGCAGCAGCCGGGGTGCCGGGCTGAGCGCCTACGCGGTGTTCTTCGACATGGCCCTGGCCCTCGCCGGGCCGGTAATGGGGGCGGTTGCCGCGCACCTGGGCTATGCCTCGATCTTCTGCGTGGCCGCCCTGCTGGCACTGGCTGGCGTCGGGCTGACGCTGCTACTGGCGCGGCGTGGCCGTGGCCGCTGAGCGCTCGGCCGATTGCGGCGCCCCCAGCGCCTCGCTGAAGAACGCTGCGGTTTCACGTTGCAGTGAGTGGTGGATATGCCGACGGTCAACGCCTTCGGCATCCTTGCACAGCACCGGCATGCGCTGGTATTGCTCGGCATCGCAACGGGCCATGAACACGAAATGCCCGGCACCGGCCAACAGCCGGTAATCCGGTGTGACTGGCAGCTTGCGGGCCAGCGCTGCGGCGTTGCGGTCCACGGCCACCAACTGGTCGCTGTCGCCGCTGTAGATCAATGCCGGCACCTGCACCCCGGCCAGGGCATGCCGCCCGAACAGCAGGCTGAGCGGCGCCATCAACATCACCGCGCCGACACGCGGGTCGGCCTTGGGGCCAAGCTCACTGCGGTCGGCTATCAATATGCCGTGGGTCTTGCAGGCGTCGGCGTCGTTCGGGCGTTCCAGGCAGTACTGGCGCAAACGCTCCAGGTCGGGGTGCGCGCCAGACAAGATCAACGCCGTTTCACCACCCGCCGAGTAGCCGATCACACCCACCTTGCCGTCCGTCAGGTACGGGCCCACCACGCTGTCTGCGCGGGCCGCAGTGATCGCAGCGCTGAGCTGCAACGGCCGGCCATACAGATTGCTCAGGGTGCCCAGGCGGCTGTGGTCGCGGGTGTTGTCCCCGGGGTGGACCACCGCTACCACCACGAACCCTGCGCGCGCCAATGCCGTAGCCAGGTAATGCAACGCCAGCGGGCTACCGGTATTGCCGTGCGACAGCACCAACAGCGGGAAGCGCCCCATGGCGATTGGGGCCTCTTCGGCCACGTCGAGCGGGTAGCCATCGATGCGGCTACTGCGGGCCTGGCCCAGCGCTGGGTAGAACGCCAACGCCTGCATGGGCCGGTTATCGACCGGGTCGGTCAAGGTCATGTGATGCAGGCCTGCTGCCCATTGCGCAGCCTCGGCATGGGCCAGCAGGCAGGCGCACAGCGCCAGCGTCAACACGCAACGGGGGAGAGTCATCGGCCAGCGGCTCCTTGCGTGGCAATGCGATAACCCAGCATAGGCCTGGCCCCGCAGGCGCCGCATGAAAACTGGATGAAACCGGCGTTATGCCAGGCCTGTACGCGCACCCTGCATTTGCACCTGGCGGCGAACCCGTGGCATAGATGACGGTCAACGGTTTTATCTGACCGCTTCAGCGCCCTTAAAGGAGTTTCATGCATGAGCAAACCTGCCTACGTGCCACCCAAGGTCTGGCGCCCTGACGCTGCATCCGGGGGCCAGTTCGCCAGCATCAACCGCCCTGTCGCCGGCCCTACCCATGACAAGGACCTGCCCAAGGGCAAGCAACCGCTGCAGCTGTATTCGCTGGCCACACCCAACGGCGTGAAGGTCACCATTGCCCTGGAAGAGCTGCTTGAACTCGGCCACGCTGGCGCGGAATACGATGCCTGGCTGATCCGCATCGGCGAAGGCGACCAGTTTTCCAGCGGCTTCGTTCACGTCAACCCCAACTCCAAGATCCCCGCGCTGCTCGACTGCAGCCAGGAACCACCGGTGCGAGTCTTCGAGTCCGGCTCGATCCTGTTGTACCTGGCAGAAAAGTTCGGCGCCCTGCTGCCGACAGCGCCTGCTGCCCGCACCGAGTGCCTGAACTGGCTGTTCTGGCAGATGGGAGCGGCGCCCTACCTGGGTGGCGGCTTCGGTCATTTCTATGTGTACGCGCCGGAGAAGTTCGAGTACGCCATCAACCGCTTCACCATGGAAGCCAAGCGTCAGCTCGATGTGCTTGACCGGCGCCTGGCCGAAAGCCGCTACCTGGGCGGTGAGGCATACAGCATCGCCGATATTGCCGTATGGCCCTGGTACGGCCAGTTGGTACTGGGCAACCTGTACGGCGCAGCAGAGTTCCTGGCGGTGGACGAGTACCCGCATGTGCAGCGCTGGGCGCAAGACATTGCCGCGCGCAAGGCAGTGCAACGCGGCACCCGGGTGAACCGCACCTGGGGCGACGAAGCCAGCCAGGTGCCTGAACGGCATTCGGCTGCGGATCTGGACAACTGATACAACGCGCGCCGAAGGTGGCCCTGTGGTGATACAGGGCCGCCGCTGCCAATGCCCGCCGCGTACTCGGGCATGACAATGCCCACCTGCACAAAACCGTTTGCCCCTGCGCAAACCTGCGTCCGCGTAGCCCTTCTTGTACACTCCCCGCAATAGCCCCCACCTGTACATTGTTTGGTGAACGCATGATCGAGGTAACCGAGGTTTCCATTGCCGAGCTGCGCGACGCGCTCGAATCGGGCCGCACGACGGCGGTCGAGCTGGTCAAGGCCTACCTGGCCCGCATTGATGCCTACGACGGCGCCGACACGGCCACCGCCCTGAACGCCGTAGTGGTGCGCAACCCGCAGGCGCTGCAAGAAGCCGAGGCCTCCGATGCCCGCCGCGCCAAAGGCCAGCTGCTGAGCCCGCTGGACGGCATTCCCTACACTGCCAAGGACAGCTACCTGGTCAAAGGCCTGACTGCGGCATCGGGCAGCCCGGCCTTCAAAGACCTGGTGGCCCAGCGCGACGCTTTCACCATCGAGCGCCTGCGCGCCGCCGGGGCCATATGCCTGGGCAAGACCAACATGCCGCCCATGGCCAACGGGGGGATGCAGCGCGGTGTGTATGGCCGCGCCGAAAGCCCGTACAACGCCCATTACCTGACCGCCCCGTTCGCCTCGGGCTCGTCCAACGGCGCAGGCACGGCTACCGCCGCCAGTTTCAGCGCCTTCGGCCTGGCCGAAGAAACCTGGTCCAGTGGCCGCGGCCCCGCCTCGAACAATGGCCTGTGCGCCTACACGCCCTCGCGTGGGGTGATTTCGGTGCGCGGCAACTGGCCGCTGACGCCGACCATGGATGTGGTGGTGCCCTATGCGCGCACCATGGCCGACCTGCTGGAGGTACTCGACGTGGTGGTCGCCGATGACCCCGACAAGCGTGGCGACCTGTGGCGCCTGCAGCCCTGGGTGCCGATCCCCGCGGCCTCGGCGGTGCGCCCGGCGTCGTACCTGGACCTGGCCGCCGATGCCGGCGCCCTCAAGGGCAAACGCTTCGGCGTGCCGCGCATGTACATCAATGCCGACGACGCAGTCGGCACTTCACAAAAGCCCGGTATCGGGGGCCCTACCGGCCAGCGCATCCACACTCGCGCCAGCGTTATCGCCTTGTGGCAACAGGCACGTCAGGCCCTGGAAGCGGCCGGCGCGCAAGTGGTGGACGTCGATTTCCCGCTGGTGTCCAACTGCGAAGGGGACCGCCCCGGCGCACCCACGGTGTACAACCGCGGCATCGTCAGCAAGGAATTCCTGCACGACGAGCTGTGGGAGCTGTCGGGCTGGGGCTTCGATGATTTCCTGCGCGCCAATGGCGACCCAAAGCTCAACCGCCTGGCGGATGTCGATGGGCCTCAGATTTTCCCGCACGACCCGGGCACCCTGCCCAACCGCGAAGACGACCTTGCAGCCGGCATGGACGAATACGTCAACATGGCCAAGCGTGGCCTGAAAACCTGGGACCAGATCGAGACCCTGCCCGATGGGCTGCGCGGCCTGGAGCAGACCCGCAAGCTGGACCTGGAAGACTGGATGGACGCCCAAGGCCTGGACGCCGTGCTGTTCCCCACCGTGGCCGATGTCGGCCCGGCCGATGCCGACGTCAACCCGGTATCGGCGGACATCGCCTGGAGCAACGGCGTATGGGTGGCCAATGGCAACCTGGCGATCCGCCATCTTGGCGTACCGACCGTGACCGTACCGATGGGCGTCATGGCCGACATCGGTATGCCGGTGGGCCTGACCTTCGCCGGGCGGGCCTACAGCGACAATGCCCTGCTGACCTTTGCGGCCGCCTTTGAAGCGACCGGTTCGCGCCGCATTGTGCCGCCGCGCACCCCCGCCCTGGGTTGAGCCCCCCACGGCAACGCCCCTCAGGCAACCGTCGCTAAAATCAACGATTAGTGTAAAAATACACAAATCGTTGATTTTAGCGGCTCGTTGCCCATGACACCCACTGCCGAGCGCCAGCTCACCCTCACCGTGCTCAAGGCCGCCATCCAGGCCTTGGGCAGCGTTGCCGCGCGCAACATGGAAATCCTCCTGCACGACCTCGACCACCCCGAGCACTCGGTGGTGGCTATCGTCAATGGCCACCTTTCCGGTCGCAGCATCGGCAGCCCGATCCTTGCCGCCCCGGAACAGGACCAGGGTTTCAAGGCCCTGATGCAGGCCTCGGCCGACCAGCAGGGTTGTGAGCCGGTGGTGCTGCCCGACTACCCCACTACCCTCAAGGGCCGCACGCTGCGCAGCGCCACCGCGATATTCCGCGACAGCAGCGGCCACCCGTTTGCCAGCCTGTGCGTGAACACCGATGTCACCGGCCTGGACGCGGCCATGCAGTTCCTCCAGCACTTCCAGCCCCTGGGCGCTACGCCAACCGCCACCGAGCCTGCCGACATGGCGCTGCTGATGAGCGAGATCATCCAGGGCGCACTGCAGCGCAATGGCCAAGGGCGAATGAACAAGCAGGCCAAGCTCGAAGCTGTGCGCGTGATGCAGGAGCGTGGCCTGTTCATCGTCAAGGGCGGCGTCGAGAAGGCCGCCAGCGCACTCGGCGTGACCCGCTACACCATCTACAACTACCTCGAACAACTGCGCGGAGCCAGCCTATGACCTTGCACATCCCTACGCCCCTGATCGAATCACGCCCGCTGTCGCTGGCTGCCGGGCGCAACATCTGGCTCAAGCTTGACGCCCTGCAGCCTTGTGGCTCGTTCAAGCTGCGCGGGGTGGGCCACGCCTGCGAGGTTCACTACGCGCGGGGTGCCAGGCACCTGGTGTCGTCCTCGGGGGGCAATGCCGGCCTGGCGGTGGCCTACGCCGGGCGCAAACTGGGGGTGCCGGTGACCGTGGTGGTGCCCGAGACCACCACCGAACGGGCCAAGGAGCTGCTGCGCCTGGAAAATGCCAAGGTACTGGTACACGGCAGCTCGTGGCAGGAAGCCAACGAACTGGCACTGACCCTGGTAGGCGCTGGCGATGCCTTCATTCACCCCTTCGACGACCCGCTGCTGTGGGCCGGGCATGCCAGCCTGGTCGACGAAGTGGTTGCGGCCGGCTTCAAGCCCGATGCGGTCGTGCTGTCGGTGGGGGGTGGCGGGCTGCTCAGCGGCGTGGTCGAGGGGCTGCAACGCAATGGCTGGGCGGACGTGCCGGTGCTGGCCGTGGAGACGACCGGCGCTGCCTCGCTGCACGCGGCCATGCAAGCCGGACACACCGTGGCGTTGCCGCGCATTGCCTCGATCGCCGGCTCGCTGGGTGCCAAGCGGGTGGCCGAACAGGCGCTGGCCTGTACGCGTCGGCAACCGGTACACAGCCACCTGGTCAGCGACCGTGCCGCGCTGCAGGCTTGCGAGCGCTTTCTGCAAGACCATCGGCTACTGGTGGAGCCCGCCTGTGGCGCCGCGTTGGCGCTGGCCTATGACGCCAGCGCCATGGCGCGTTACCCGAACGTGCTGGTGGTGGTATGCGGGGGTGCTACCGCCACTTTGGAACAGATACAGGCGTGGTTGCGACAGGTCGACTGATACGGGCTGTCATCTGTCTGTTTCCTTTGCCGTGTATCACTGAACCCGACACTGCCGGCGACTCTGCCCGGCAGTGGCAGCCACGCAAAGGAAAAATGCCCTGCGCCCTTTCGATCTGCGGCAAGGGAAGGCACAATGCGTGTCCTTTTTTTGGCCGGCCTGGCCGGGGGCCTTTAAATGATCAAGACGCCGTACTACCTCATCGATAAAACCAAGCTGCTCAGCAACATGGAGAAGATCGCCTACGTGCGCGAACACTCCGGTGCCAAGGCACTGCTCGCCCTCAAGTGCTTTGCCACCTGGTCGGTATTCGACCTGATGCAGCAGTACATGGACGGCACCACCTCGTCTTCCCTGTTCGAGCTCAAGCTCGGCCGCCAGAAGTTTGCCGGCGAGACCCACGCCTACAGCGTGGCCTGGGCCGACGACGAGGTCGAGGAAATGCTCGAGAACTGCGACAAGATCATCTTCAACTCGATCGGCCAGCTGCAACGCTTTGCCGACCAGTCCGAAGGCAAGGTGCGCGGCCTGCGCGTCAACCCGCAGGTCAGCAGCTCCGACTACTTGCTGGCCGACCCGGCCCGGCCGTTCAGCCGCCTGGGCGAATGGGACCCGGCCAAGATCGAGCAGGTGATCGGCCAGATCTCTGGCTTCATGTTCCACAACAACTGCGAGAACGGTGACTTCGGCCTGTTCGACAAGATGCTCACGCACATCGAAGAGCGCTTCGGCCACCTGCTGCACCAGGTCGAGTGGGTCAGCCTGGGCGGCGGCATCCACTTCACCGGTGAAGACTACGCAGTAGACGCCTTCTGCGCGCGCCTCAAGGCCTTCGCGCAAACCTACGGGGTGCAGGTGTACCTGGAGCCTGGCGAAGCCGCCATCACCAACAGCGCCTCGCTGGAAGTGACCGTGCTCGACACCTTGTACAACGGCAAGCACCTGGCCGTGGTCGACAGCTCGATCGAAGCGCACCTGCTCGACCTGCTGATCTACCGCCTGAACGCCAAGATGGCCCCCAACGACGGCGAGCACACCTACATGGTCTGCGGCAAATCGTGCCTGGCCGGTGACATCTTCGGTGAGTACCAGTTCGACCGCCCATTGGCCATTGGCGATCGCCTGTCGTTCGTAGACACGGCCGGTTACACCATGGTCAAGAAAAACTGGTTCAACGGTTTGAAAATGCCGTCCATCGCGGTCAAGCAACTCGACGGCAGCGTCGAGGTCGTCCGTGAGTTCGGTTTTGAAGACTACGTTTCCAGCCTGTCGTAAGGCCGGCTTCCCAAGTAAGGAGCAACAGGTAAATTGAAGAAGAACGTTCTTATCATTGGTGCAGGAGGTGTCGCCAAGGTGGTGGCCCACAAGTGCGCGCAGCATAACGACGAACTGGGTCGTATCGCTATCGCGTCACGGAACATCTCCAAATGCCAGGCCATCATCGACAGCGTCAAGGCCAAGGGTAGCCTCAAGGTTCCCGCCGACATCCAGGCCTTCTCGCTCAACGCCCTCGATGTCGAGGCGACCAAGGCGCTGATCCGCGAGACCGAGTCGCAGATCGTGATCAACGTCGGTTCCGCCTTCCTCAACATGTCGGTGCTGCGTGCCTGCATCGATACCGGTGTCGCCTACCTGGACACCGCCATCCACGAAGAGCCGGGCAAGATCTGCGAGACCCCGCCGTGGTACGGCAACTACGAGTGGAAACACCTCGAAGAGTGCCAACAAAAGAACATTACCGCCATTCTCGGGGTCGGCTTTGACCCGGGTGTGGTCAACAGCTACGCAAAACTTGCGCAGCAACAGTATTTCGACAGCATTGATTCGATCGACATTCTCGACGTCAATGCCGGCTCGCATGGCAAGTACTTCGCCACCAACTTCGACCCGGAAATCAACTTCCGCGAGTTCACCGGGCAAGTGTGGAGCTGGCAGAACAGCCAGTGGACCAGCAACACCATGTTCGAAGTCAAGCGTACCGACGACCTGCCGGTGGTCGGCTCGCAAAACCTCTACCTCACCGGCCATGACGAAGTTCACTCGATTTCGAAGAACCTCAACGTGCCGAATGTGCGCTTCTGGATGAGCTTCGGCGAGCACTACATCAATGTGTTCACGGTGCTGAAAAACCTTGGCCTGCTCAGCGAGCAGCCGGTGAAAACGGCCGAAGGCCTGGAAGTGGTGCCGCTGAAAGTGGTCAAGGCCGTGCTGCCAGACCCGGCCTCGCTGGCCCCGGGCTACACCGGCAAGACCTGCATCGGCGACCTGGTCAAAGGCACCAAGAACGGTCAACCGCGCGAAGTGTTCATCTACAACGTGACCGACCACGAAGAGGCCTATGCCG
>NZ_BCBD01000049.1:0-32805 GCF_001320345.1 Pseudomonas sp. NBRC 111127
GGCAACAGTGGCTTGCCGCAACTGGCCAGCACCTCCAGTTCGTCGCGGTACTTGGCCAGCACTGGCTCGCGGGCATCGATCACATACAAGCCGGCGTCGCTGGCCAGCAACTGGCGCAGCACCTTGGCCTCCTGCTCGAAACGCTGGCGCGCTTCGCTGCCTTGCAGGAACTGCTCGAGGCGGGCAGGGCCGTCCAGGCGCTCGCCCGGGCGCTCCAGCCGCTCCAGGTAATCGAGCAAGGCGATGGCGTCCTCCAACCCTGGCGTGTCGTAAAGCTCCAGTAACGGTTCGCCGTCCACCGACAGCCGCGCGCCTTCGACATGGCGAGTGGTGCTGGGGCGGTGGGACACCTCGCCGAAGCCCACGTCGCGGGTCAGGGTGCGCAGCAGCGAGGTCTTGCCAACGTTGGTGTGGCCGACCACGGCCAATTTCAGCGGCTCAGTCATGGCCATGCTCCAGCCAGGTCAGCGGTGAGGTGTCGGCATAGGGCAGGCCCAGCCGCTCAAGGGCTTCATGCCAGTCGCCCAGGCGCCGAGCGTCCAGCGTCTGGCCGGGTGCTGCCTGCAGCAGCCAGACCCTCGTGGCGCCAGCATTGCGTGCCAGGTCGGCGAGCAGCGCCAGGCTGCCGCGGTCGGGCGAGCGGCGCGGGTCACAGGCGATGGCCAGGCGTGCCGGCGGAAAGCGGCTGAGTTGCTCGAGCAGGCGGTTGCGCGACTCGCGGCTGTCGAGCACACCGGCATCGGTCACGCTTGGGGGCAGGCGGGGTGGCCAGGGCCGCTGGTCGTCCAGTTCCAGGCCCACCAGCAGGGCGCCGCTGCTGGCGCTTTGCAACTGCTCGGCGGCGAACCCTGGCAACGCCTCGGGGGGCGCGTCCTGCACGCCGATGCGCTCGCTGCGCGGCATCAGCGCTTCGCGCAGTTGGGCGTAACCCGGCAGGCTCAGGTCCAGGGTCAGGCGCTGACGGCCCTGGCGCCAGCGCCACAGGCACAACCCGGCCAGCAGCACGCGGGGCAACAGGCCATATACCAGCACCACGCCGAGCAGCCAGCTGGCCCAGGCCTGGCGCGCCACGTCGAGGGCCGGCTGGCTGTCGCCACTGGCGCGGATCATGGCCTCGTCGGGCACGGCAAAGCCCAGCAGCGAAGGCAGCGCGCCCAGCGCCTGGGTGAGTTGGATGAACGGGTCGGCGGCGAGCAGGGTGGTTTCCCACACGAAGCCATAGCGACGGGTGGCCAGTAGAGCCAGCAGCATGCCCAGCGCGCAGAGCATCGCCAGCAGCCACAGGCTGTGTACCAGCAGGCCTAGCAGCCAGCGGTTGAGGCGCTGGCGCTGCAGCAGTACCAGCAGTGCCGGGCCCAGGTGCGCGGCCTTGGCATCGCGGGCGAAGCGCTCACTCAGCCATAGCCACAAACGGCCCAACCCCGCACCGTGTTCGCCGCTGAGGGCAAAACCAATGGCCCAGCCCAGCAGTGTCAGCAGGTTCAGCCCCAGCAGGCTGCCCAACGCCCAGAAGACGTTGACCGGGCGCTGGCTGTCGCCAAGCGCCGCCAGGGCCAGGCCGGCGCCGCTGAGCACGGCTAGCAGCAGCAGGGCCAGCACCGCCAGGCGTGCGCCCTGTTTCCAGTGGCGCAGGGCCGTGGCCATGCCGTCGCGTTCGGCCAGGAACAGCGCCCGGCTTTCGATGCGCGCCGCCAAGTCGCCGCCGCGCTGGCGCGCATGACGGTTGGCGGCCTGGTCTTCCAGCAGGCCGGCGTGTTCTTCGCGCAGGCGGACCGCTTCGGTCAGCCAGCGTTTGTCCAGTGGAGTCGGTGCGGTCACAAGGTCTTCCATTGCACAGGTCAGGGCAGAAGCATAACCCACACGCCCGGTGCTATCCTCGCTGGCATGAATACATCACTCCCCCTCAGCCTGATCGCGGCTCACGCCGAGAACCGTGTGATCGGCATCGACAACTCCATGCCCTGGCATCTGCCGGGGGACTTCAAGTACTTCAAGGCCACCACCCTGGGCAAGCCGATCATCATGGGGCGCAAGACCTGGGACTCACTGGGCCGGCCGCTGCCCGGGCGGTTGAATATCGTGGTCAGCCGGCAGCCTGGGCTGCAGCTGCAGGGCGCCGAAGTCTTCGGTTCGCTGGAACAGGCGCTGGTGCGGGCCGAACAGTGGGCACGCGAAAAAGGCGTCGATGAGCTGATGCTGATTGGCGGGGCGCAGCTCTATGGGCAGGCGCTGGAGAAAGGGCTGGTCAGCCGGATGTACCTGACGCGGGTGGAATTGGCGCCGGAGGGGGATGCCTGGTTTCCCGAGTTCGACCAGGGGCAGTGGAAGCTGGTGTCGAGCGAGGCACAGGGTGAAGAAGGCAAGCCTGGGTATCACTTCGAGGTCTGGGACAGGGTTTGAGATTTCTGGGGGCCGCTTGGCGGCCCATCGCCGGCAAGCCAGCTCCCACCGAGACGATGCAAAGCTTGAGATCTGCCCGGTACCTGTGGGAGCTGGCTTGCCGGCGATGAGGCCAGTCCAGGCAGTTGCTCCCCCAGGGGCCCCGGCAATCTGTCAGGTATGGCTCAGCTCGGCATGTTCATCGTCGGCCAGCACGTCCTTGTCGGTCTCTTTCAGCAACTGGCTGGTGACCACGCCCGCGGTCATCGAGCCATTCACGTTCAACGCTGTACGGCCCATGTCGATCAGCGGCTCGACCGAAATCAGCAACGCCACCAGTTCCACCGGCAAGCCCATGGCCGGCAACACGATCAGCGCGGCGAAGGTGGCGCCGCCTCCCACGCCGGCAACCCCTGCCGAACTCAGCGTGACGATGGCCACCAGGGTGGCGATCCACAGCGGGTCGAAGGTATCGATGCCTACCGCTGGCGCGACCATGACCGCCAGCATGGCGGGGTAGAGCCCCGCACAGCCGTTCTGGCCGATGGTGGTGCCGAACGAGGCGCTGAAGCTGGCAATCGACTGCGGCACGCCCAGGCGGCGGATTTGCGCTTCGATGTTCAGCGGAATGCTGGCTGCGCTGGAGCGGCTGGTGAAGGCGAAGGTGAGCACCGGCCACACCTTGCGGAAGAAACGCAGCGGGCTGACACCCGTAGCCGCGAGGATGATGCCGTGAACCACGAACATCAGCGCCAGGCCCAGGTAGGACACCACCACGAAGCTGCCCAGCTTGAGGATGTCTTCCATGTTCGAACTGGCTACCACCTTGGTCATCAGGGCCAGCACGCCATATGGGGTCAGTTTCATCACCACCCGTACCAGGCGCATGACCCAGGCTTGCAGGGTGTCGATGGCCGACAGCGCACGTGCGCCTTTCTCGGCGTCGTCCTTGATCAGTTGCAGGGCAGCCAGGCCGACGAACACGGCAAAAATCACCACGCTGATGATCGACGTCGGCTTGGCCCGCGCCAGGTCGCCTACCGGGTTGCTGGGAATGAACGACAACAGCAATTGCGGGATATTGAGGTCGGCGACCTTGCCTGCGTAGTCGCTGTGGATGACCTGCATGCGGGCGCTTTCCTGGGCGCCGGCCACCAGGCCCTCGGCGCTGAGGCCGAACAGGTTGGTCAGCACGATGCCGATCAACGCGGCAATGGCCGTGGTCAGCAGCAGGGTGCCGATGCTCAGCACGCTGATACGGCCCAGCGACGAGGCGTTGTGCAGGCGCGCGACGGCACTGAGGATCGAGGCGAAGATCAGCGGCATGACGATCATCTGCAACAGGCCCACATAGCCATTGCCGACCAGGTCAAGCCAGGCGATGGTGGCCTTGAGCACCGGGTGACCGGCGCCATACACGGTGTGCAGGGCCAGGCCGAAGAGTACCCCCAGCGCCAGGCCCAGCAAGACCTTCTTGGCCAGGCTCCAGTCGGTGCGGCGGGTTTGTGCCAGGCCCAGCAACAGGGCCAGGAATGCCAGCAGGTTGAGTGACAGCGGCAGGTTCATTGAAGCTCCAGCAGAGAAAGCAAAGGGTGGCATCGCCTCTGTGAGCGATTGCGAACGGAAATGCTAACAGCCTGAAAACAAACGAATTTATACCCAAATGGAATGTGCATAGTCGTTTATGGAATAACGCCATGTCGCAAATTGCAATGAACACGGCGGTTACTGCTGCCTGAAGGTCGGTGTGGACTGCCGCCCATCGGCCGGGTTGCACTAGCTTTGGCAGATCATTTCAGGAGATTCGTACATGAAAGTCGCCGTGAAAGCTGCCGCTATCGGCTTGTCCCTGCTGTTCAGTATCGAAACCTTCGCCACCGAGCTCAAGCACTGGCCTGCCGATGCAGCCAGGCAGCTCGACAGCATGATCGCTGCCAATGCCAACAAAGGTAACTATGCGGTGTTCGACATGGACAACACCAGTTATCGCTATGACCTGGAAGAAGCCTTGCTGCCGTTCATGGAAAACAAAGGCTTGCTGAGCCGTGACAAGCTTGACCCGTCGCTGAAGCTGATACCGTTCAAGGACACCGCCGAGCACAAGGAAAGCCTGTTCAGCTACTACTACCGGTTGTGCGAAATCGACGACATGGTGTGCTACCCGTGGGTCGCCCAGGTGTTTTCCGGCTTCACCCTCAAGGAGTTGAAGGTGCAGGTGGACGAACTGATGGCTTCGACCCAGCCGATTCCCAGCACCTATTACGATGGCGACCAGGTGAAGGCGATCGACGTGCAGCCGCCCAAGGTATTCAAGGGCCAGGCCGAGCTGTACAACAAGCTGATGGAAAACGGCATCGAGGTCTATGTGATTTCTGCCGCCTCTGAGGAGTTGGTGCGCATGGTCGCTTCGGACCCCAAATACGGCTACAACGTGAAGCCGCAGAATGTGATTGGCGTGAGCCTGCTGCTCAAGGACCGCGCCAATGGCCAGTTGACCACCGCGCGCAAGCAGATCAGTGCCGGGCACTACGACGCCAAAGCCAACGAAGGGCTGGAACTGACCCCGTACCTGTGGACCCCGGCCACCTGGATGGCGGGCAAGCAGGCGGCGATCCTGACTTACATCGATGAGTGGAAGAAGCCGGTGCTGGTGGGCGGCGACACGCCAACCAGTGATGGCTACATGCAGTTTCATGGGGTAGACGTCGGCAAGGGCGGTATCCACCTGTGGATCAACCGCAAGGCCAAGTACATGGACCAGTTGAACGGCATGATTGCCAAGCAGGCGGCGGCGCAGGCCAAGGAAGGGTTGCCGGTGACGGCGGACAAGAACTGGGTGATCGTGACGCCGGAGCAGATCCAGTAAGGCTTGTGTAGAGTGGGGCCGGCCTTTTCGCGGGCTCGCCCGCTCCCACTTGCATTGCATGACTTTCAGATGCTGTGCGGTCCCTGTGGGAGCGGGCGAGCCCGCGAAGAGGCCGGTGCAGGCATAAAAAAACCGGCGCACAGTGCGCCGGTTTTCCTTTCATGCTTTCGAAGCCTTACAGCCCTTCGAGCATCGCCTTGTTACGCACAGCACCCTTGTCGGCACTGGTCGCCAGCAACGCATAAGCCTTCAGTGCGGTGGTCACCTTGCGCGGGCGGACTTCAGCCGGTTTCCAGCCTTTCTTGTCCTGCTCTACACGGCGCGCAGCCAGCTCTTCATCACTGACCAGCAGGTTGATCGAACGGTTGGGAATGTCGATCAGTACCTTGTCACCGTCGCGCACCAGGCCGATGGCGCCGCCTGCAGCAGCCTCCGGCGAGGCGTGGCCGATGGAAAGCCCCGAGGTGCCACCCGAGAAGCGGCCATCGGTCAGCAGGGCGCAGGCCTTGCCCAGGCCTTTGGACTTCAGGTACGAGGTCGGGTAGAGCATTTCCTGCATGCCCGGGCCGCCTTTCGGGCCTTCGTAGCGGATGATCACGATGTCGCCGGCCTTCACTTCGTCGGCGAGGATGCCGCGCACGGCACTGTCCTGGCTTTCGAAGATCTTCGCGGTACCCTCGAACACGTGGATCGACTCGTCGACACCGGCGGTCTTCACCACGCAACCATCCAGCGCGATGTTGCCGTACAGCACGGCCAGACCGCCTTCTTGCGAATAGGCGTGCTCGAAGCTGCGGATGCAGCCGTTCTCGCGGTCGTCATCCAGGGTTTCCCAGCGGGTCGACTGGCTGAATGCGGTCTGGGTCGGGATCCCGGCTGGGCCGGCCTTGAAGAAGGTGTGCACGGCTTCGTCGTCAGTCTGGGTGATGTCCCATTTGGCGATGGCTTCTTCCATGCTGCGGCTGTGCACGGTCGGCAGGTCGGTGTGCAGCAGGCCGCCACGCGCCAGCGAGCCGAGGATGCTGAAGATACCGCCAGCTCGGTGCACGTCTTCCATGTGGTACTTCTGAATGTTCGGCGCCACTTTGCACAGCTGCGGCACTTTGCGCGACAGGCGGTCGATGTCGCGCAGGTCGAAGGCCACCTCGCCTTCCTGGGCCGCGGCCAGCAGGTGCAGGATGGTATTGGTCGAGCCGCCCATGGCGATGTCGAGCATCATGGCGTTCTCGAACGCCTTGAAGTTGGCGATGCTGCGTGGCAGTACCGACTCGTCGTTTTCGCCGTAGTAGCGTTTGCACAGTTCGACGATGGTGCGCCCGGCCGTCAGGAACAGCTGCTCGCGGTCCGAGTGGGTGGCCAGGGTCGAGCCGTTGCCCGGCAGGGCCAGGCCCAGGGCTTCGGTCAGGCAGTTCATCGAGTTGGCGGTGAACATGCCGGAGCACGAACCGCAAGTCGGGCAGGCGCTGCGCTCGTACTCGGCGACTTTCTCGTCGGATGCGCTGGAGTCGGCGGCGATGACCATGGCGTCGACCAGGTCCAGGCCGTGGCTGGCCAGCTTGGTCTTGCCGGCTTCCATCGGGCCGCCCGAGACGAAGATCACCGGGATGTTCAGGCGCAGGGCGGCCATCAGCATGCCGGGGGTGATCTTGTCGCAGTTGGAGATGCACACGATGGCATCGGCGCAGTGGGCGTTGACCATGTATTCCACGGCGTCGGCAATGATCTCGCGGCTGGGCAGCGAGTACAGCATGCCGTCGTGGCCCATGGCGATGCCGTCGTCGACCGCGATGGTGTTGAATTCCTTGGCCACGCCACCGGCGCGTTCGATTTCGCGGGCGACCAGCTGGCCCAAGTCCTTCAGGTGCACGTGGCCCGGGACGAACTGGGTGAACGAGTTGGCGATGGCGATGATCGGTTTCTTGAAGTCTTCGTCCTTCATGCCGGTGGCGCGCCACAGGGCACGGGCGCCGGCCATGTTGCGGCCCTGGGTGGAAGTCTTGGAACGATAATCAGGCATGAAACACTCCTGGCGGCTTAATCAGGTCACAAAAAGGGGAGTGAGCTTCTCTTGTCCTTTGTACCGCAGGCCGGTTGCCACTGGCACGGATGAGGCCGAAGACTGCGCGGGATCGCCGCGGGCTTGACCAGAGCTCATAAACCCGCCGGGGATGACTGGCGATGAATAGGCCGATTCTACACCCCTGGCGCGGCGAAGGAATGCTTCAGATACAAGTGGCTAGCTACAAGCTACAAGCTACAAGCTACAAGCTACAAGACAGAGCCGACTTGGCGCGCTTGCAGCTTGCAGCTAGCAGCTTGCCGCTAGCTGTTGGGCAGCAACCGGCAGGTGATGCTCTTGATGTAGCGGGTTTCGGCAATGGCCGGGTGCACCGGGTGGTCGGGGCCCTGGCCGCCGCGCTCGAGCAGCTGCAGGTTGCGGTCCAGGTGGCGGGCGCTGGTCAGCAGGATGTTGTGCAGGTCGTCCTCGGGCAGGTGCATGGAGCACGAGGCGCTGACCAGGATGCCGTCCTTGCTCAGCATGCGCATGGCCTGTTCGTTCAGCCGGCGGTAGGCCGCCTCGCCGTTTTTCAGGTCTTTCTTGCGCTTGATGAACGCGGGTGGGTCGGCAATGATCACGTCGAAGCGTTCTTCGGCAGCCTTCAGTTCGCGCAGGGCTTCGAACACATCGCCTTCGATGCAGGTCAGCTTTTCGCCGATGCCGTTCAGCGCCGCGTTACGCTCCACGCCATCCAGGGCAAAGCCCGAGGCATCGACGCAGAACACTTCGCTGGCGCCGAAAGCACCTGCCTGCACGCCCCAGCCACCGATGTAGCTGAACAGGTCGAGCACACGCTTGCCCTTGACGTACGGCGCCAGGCGCGCACGGTTCATGCGGTGGTCGTAGAACCAGCCGGTCTTCTGGCCTTCACGCACCGGGGCTTCGAACTTGACGCCGTTCTCTTCCAGCGGCACCCAGTCCGGCACCTCGCCGTAGACGGTCTCCACATAGCGCTGCAAGCCTTCGGCGTCACGGGCGGCGGAATCGTTCTTGAACAGGATGCCGCTTGGTTTGAGCACTTGCACCAGGGCAGCGATCACGTCGTCCTTGTGCGCTTCCATGGTGGCCGAGGCCAGCTGAACCACGAGGATGTCGAAGAAGCGGTCGACCACCAGCCCTGGCAGCAGGTCGGAATCGCCATAGACCAGGCGGTAGCACGGCTGGTCGAACAGGCGCTCGCGCAGCGACAGGGCGACATTGAGGCGGTGCACCAGCAGCGACTTGTCCAGCGGCAGCTTGATGTCGCGCGACAGCAGGCGTGCGCAGATCAGGTTGTTCGGGCTGAGTGCGACGATGCCCAACGGTTTGCCGTTGGCCGCCTCGAGAATGGCCTGCTGGCCGGCCTGGAAGCCTTGCAGTGGGGTCGCGCTGACATCGACTTCGTTGCTGTAGACCCACAGGTGGCCAGCGCGCAGGCGGCGGTCGGCATTGGCTTTGAGGCGAAGGCTGGGCAGGGACATGACGTCGCTCCGGGAAAAAAGAGCGGGATTATACCCTGTTGGCCGGCACTTCGGTTCGAGGTACGACAAAGCGCCGGCACGGCCAACTGGGTTAGAATCCACCGTCCTAAACGAGTGTGCACGTATGTCCCAAGAACTCAGCGCCGAACAGATCCAGCAAGCCTTGCAAGGCATCACCATCCCGCCGCAACCGCAGATCATGGTTGACCTGCAGTTCGAGCAGTACATGCCTGACCCGGACCTGGAAACCATCGCCAAGTTGATTTCCCAGGACCCAGGCCTGTCCGGCGCCTTGCTCAAGCTGGTCAATTCGCCGCATTTTGGCCTGTCCAACAAGATCGGTTCGATCCAGCGCGCAGTGAACCTGCTGGGCAGCCGTTCGATCATCAACCTGATCAACGCCCAGTCGATCAAAGGCGAGATGAGCGACGAGACCATCGTTACCCTCAACCGCTTCTGGGATACCGCCCAGGACGTGGCGATGACCTGCCTGACCCTGGCGAAGCGCACCGGTATCCAGCCCGCGGACGAGGCCTACACCCTGGGCCTGTTCCACGACTGTGGCGTGCCGTTGATGCTCAAGCGCTTCCCCAACTACATGGAAGTGCTGGAAGAAGCCTATGCCAAGGCCGGCGGCGAAACGCGGGTGGTGGATACCGAAAACCGCGCCTTCAATACCAACCATTCGGTGGTCGGCTACTTCACCGCCAAGTCCTGGCGCCTGCCGGAGCACCTCACTGCCGCCATCGCCAACCACCACAATGCCCTGGCAGTGTTCCGCGACGACACTGCGCGCAACACCCAGAGCCAGCTGAAAAACCTGCTGGCGGTGCTGAAGATGGCCGAGCATATCTGTGCCTCCTACCGAGTGCTGGGCAACCAGGCAGTCGACCACGAATGGCGTGTGGTCGGCCCGCTGGTGCTCGATTACATTGGCCTGTCGGATTACGATTTCGAAAACCTCAAGCAGAACATTCGTGAGTTGGGCGGGCACTGACACATGCCGGAATTACCCGAAGTAGAAACCACCCGGCGCGGTATTGCGCCGCACCTGGAAGGCCAGCGCGTCAGCCGCGTGGTGGTGCGTGACCGGCGCTTGCGCTGGCCCATTCCCGAAGACCTCGATGTGCGCCTGTCGGGGCAGCGCATCGTCACTGTCGAACGGCGCGCCAAGTACCTGCTGATCAATGCCGAAGTCGGCACCCTGATCAGCCATCTGGGCATGTCGGGCAACTTGCGCCTGGTCGAGCAGGGCTTGCCGGCGGCCAAGCATGAGCATGTCGATATCGAGCTGGAGTCGGGGCTGATGCTGCGCTACACCGACCCTCGCCGTTTTGGTGCCATGCTCTGGAGCCAGGACCCGTTGCGCCACGAGCTGCTGCTGCGCCTGGGGCCGGAGCCGTTGACCGACCTGTTCGACGGCGAGCGGCTGTTCCAGCTGTCCCGTGGGCGCTCGATGGCGGTCAAGCCGTTCATCATGGATAACGCGGTGGTGGTGGGGGTGGGCAACATCTACGCCAGCGAGGCGCTATTCGCTGCCGGCATCGATCCACGCCGTGCGGCAGGGGGGATTTCCCGGGCGCGTTACCTGAAGCTGGCGATCGAGATCAAGCGGGTACTGGCGGCGGCGATCGAGCAGGGCGGTACCACCTTGCGCGATTTCATCGGCGGTGACGGGCAGCCGGGGTACTTCCAGCAGACCCTGTTCGTGTACGGGCGGGCTGGGCAGCCGTGCAAGGTATGCGGTACGGAGCTGCGCGAAGTGAAACTGGGGCAGCGGGCGAGCGTGTTCTGCCCACGCTGCCAGCGCTGAGGCTACGGGTGATTGCCGTCCTGTAGGAGCGGCCTTGTGTCGCGATGGGGTGCGAAGCGCCCCCAAAAATTTCAGCGTTTGCGCAGAAATTTCAGCATTTGCGCAGAAACCGCCGGGGGCCGCTGTGCGGCCCATCGCGACGCAAGGCCGCTCCTACAGAAACCGCGCAGGGCTGAGGGTTCAGGCCTTGCCGGTAATACGCCGGTATTTGGCCATCAATTGCTCTTCGGTTTCCGGGTGCGCCTCATCCAGCGGGATGCAATCGACCGGGCAGACCTGCTGGCACTGCGGCTCGTCGTAATGACCCACGCACTGGGTGCACAGGTTGGGGTCGATCACGTAGATCTCTTCGCCTTGGGAGATGGCCTCGTTCGGGCACTCGGGTTCGCAGACGTCGCAATTGATGCAATCGTCGGTAATGATCAGGGACATGGGGACTCCGGCCGGGGCTCAGCGCCCGGGCATGTTCAACGCAATGGGCACAATTGTGCCGCATTCGCGCCCGCAGTGCACGCGGGCGCGACAATCAGGCGGTCAGGCTTGCTTCTTGAAACGCTCGGTCAGCGCCTCGGCCACCGCAGGGTGGACGAATTTGCTGATATCACCGCCCAATGCGGCGATTTCCCGGACCAGGGTCGAGGAAATGAACGAATAGCGCTCTGACGGCGTCAGGAACAGGCTCTCGACATCGGGTGCCAGTTGCCGGTTCATGTTCGCCAACTGGAACTCGTATTCGAAGTCGGAAACCGCACGCAGGCCGCGCAGCAACACATTGGCGCCCTGTTCCTTGGCGAAATGCGCCAGCAGCGAAGAGAAGCCGATGACTTCGACATTGGGCAGGTGCTTGGTGACCTCACGGGCGAGCGCGACACGTTGCTCCAGCGGGAACAGCGGGTTTTTCTTCGGGCTGGCCGCCACTGCGATGATCACGTGGTCGAACAGGCGCGAAGCGCGCTCGACCAGGTCGCCGTGGCCTTTGGTAATGGGGTCGAAAGTACCCGGGTACAACACTCGGTTCATCGCGTCATCCTGGCTGGAGTGCGTTGGGGAGTCGGATGGTAGCGCAGCGACGGCGCCCCGGCCAAGTCATGCGGCCGGCTGATGGCACTATAGACAGGGCGTGTATTCGTTGTCATGCGTTGTGTGCCAGGCGGGTAGCCAACGCTTCGCTGAGCCTGGCGCTGATGGCATACACCGACAGCTGCGGGTTGGCGCCAATGCTGGTGGGGAACAGCGAGCCGTCGTGAACCGACAGGTTTTCCAGCTGGTGATGGCGGCCCAGGCTGTCGCACACCGCCTGGCGCGGGTCTTCGCCCATGGCGCAACCACCCATCACATGGGCGCTGCCCAGGCGCGTACGGAAAGGCTCCAAAGCTAGGCGGTCGATCATGGCCAAGGCCTGTTCCAGGCTGGCAGCGCCGCTGGCATCGCTGTGCACCGGGGTTACCTCGACCGCGCCGGCGGCGAACTGGACCTGCGCCATGCTGCGGTAGGCGCGCCGCAAGCCGTCACGCAGGTAGTCGGTGACCGGGTAATCGAGCACGGGGGAGCCGTCGCCGCGCAGTTCAACGCTGCCGCCCGGGCTTTGCGGGTGAAACCCGTCGCGCAGCAAGGCCAGCATGACATGGGTATTGGGCAGTTCAGCCATGCGCCGGGCATTGTCCTGGCCATGGCCACCCAGCAGGGTGCTGGCCAGGGCCGGGTGCAGCGGCGGTACTTCGAGCTTGTAGCCCACCGGCCCCTCCGTGCCGTGCTGCCACTGGAAATGGTCGCTGTAGATCGACTGCGGCGCGCCGTAGTAGGGGTCGATGCGTTCGTTGAAGCGTGCGGCGCTGAAGTTGACCAGGTGCAGGAAGGTGCGTTTGCCCAGGCGGCCATGCGGGTCGGGGGCATTGGAGCGCAGCAGCAGGGCCGGGCTGTTGATGCCGCCGCCTGCCAGGATGTAGTGGCGCGCGTGTACTGTCACTTGCCGACCTGTCGGGTGGATGCCTTGCGTATCCAGGGCCTGGCAGTTCAGGTGTTGGATGCGCTCGCCGTTGTGGCTGAAGCGCTCGGCCCGGGCCAGGTAAAGCAGCTCGCCGCCCTGTTCGAGGGTGGCGGGAATGCGCGTCACCAGCATCGATTGCTTGGCATTCACCGGGCAACCCATGCCGCAGTAACCTAGGTTCCAGCAGCCGCGCACGTTGCGCGGGATGACTGCCCAGCGATAACCCAGTTGTTCGCAGCCACGGCGCAGCACGTCGTTGTTGGCATTCGGTGGCATGGCCCAGGGTGTGATACCCAGCTCCAGTTCCATGCGCTCGAACCAAGGGCGCAGCTCATCTTCGCCGAGCCCTTGTACGCCATGGGCCGAGGCCCAGTGCGCCAGGGTCTGCGGCGGGGTGCGAAAACTCGACGTCCAATTCACCAGCGTGGTGCCGCCTACGGCACGGCCTTGCAGGATGGTAATGGCGCCATCCTTGCTCATGCGCCCCAGGCCCTCCTGATAGAGGCTGGCATAGGCTTCGTGCTCCAGCAGCTTGAAGTCGCTGCTGGTCTTCAACGGGCCTTCTTCAATCAGCAAGACCTTGAAGCCCGCGGCGCTGAGCCGCTGTGCGCTGGTGGCGCCGCCGGCACCGCTGCCGATCACGGCGATATCGGCGTGCAGTTGCAGGTCGTGCTCCAGGCGTGAGGCGTCATGGGTGATCCAGCCGCGGTCGAGGCCTTGGCGAAACGGGTCAGGCACAGGCATTGGCGATGCTCTTGTCGTGTTCAGATTTTCGGTGGGCCGGGGTAGCCGCAGGCGGCCCAGGACTCGGGGCGCTCGTACCAGGCCATTTGCAGCAGTTGCAGCAGCGAGGCATGGCCCATGCGCAGCAGGTTCAGCGAGCTGCCCTGCCAGCGCTGCAGGAAAGCCTCGACCTGGGCGGGCGCGGCCTGGGCCCAGGCACCCCAGATGCCGGTCAGTGGGCCGCGGGTCAGCGGCAGGCTGAGCACGTCGAACAATTGCCGGGTAAGTTTGAGCATCTCCGGCGACAGCGCTGCCAGCTTGTAATCGAGGCTGCGCAGTACCAGCGTATCGGTGGCCAGCGTGCCGCTGAGCACCACCGGTATCAGCGCGCGCAGCAGTGGCAGGTCATCGTGGCGCAGCGCCTGAAAGCCCGGCGCGGCCGTTTGTGCGCTGCAGCCCACCAGGCTGGCACCGGCCAGGAAGGTGCTCGCGGCAACGCTGAAACGCAGCAGTTCGCGACGGTGCATGGCCCGGGCCTCAGCGGATGAACAACTTGTAGACCAGGCGCTGCAGGGCTTTGCCGTAAGGCGGGTAAATCAGCCGTGCGGCGTTGAAGCGTTGCTTGGCCAGTACCGCCTTGGCCTTGCTGAAGGTCAGGAAGCCTTCGTGGCCGTGGTAGTGCCCCATGCCCGAGGGGCCTATGCCACCGAACGGCAGGTCGTCCTGAGCCACATGCAGCAAGGTGTCGTTCAGGCATACCCCGCCGGAATGGCTGTGCTGCAACACCTGTTGCTGTTCGCCGCGGTCGTAGCCGAAGTAGTACAGCGCCAAGGGCCGCGGGCGCTGGTTGATGTAGGCCAGCGCGTCATCGAGCGTGTCGTAGGGCACCAGCGGCAGCAGCGGGCCGAATATTTCGTCCTGCATGACCTGCATGGTGTCGTTCACCTTGGTCAGTACGTGTGGCGGCAGGCGCCGCCCCTGGCGTGTCTCGTGGGCGTACAGGTCGCCCACCTGCGCACCTTTGCCGCGCGCGTCCTGCAGCAGGTGCTCAAGGCGTGCCAGTTGCCGCGGGTTGATGATGGCGCTGTAGTCAGGGTTGCCGGCAATGCGAGGGTACATGCGCCGTACGGCGGTGCCGTAGGCATCGGCGAAAGCATTCAGGCGCTCGCGCGGCACCAGCACGTAGTCGGGGGCGACGCAGGTCTGGCCGGCGTTGAGCGTCTTGCCGAAGGCGATGCGCTCGGCGGCTGTTTCCAGCGGTACGCTGGCCGACACGATGGCCGGGGATTTGCCGCCCAACTCCAGGGTCACCGGCGTCAGGTTTTGCGCGGCCGCCAGCATAACCTGGCGGCCTATGCTGGTGGCCCCGGTGAACAGCAAGTGATCGAACGGCAGGCGGGCGAACGCCTGGCCGACCTCGACCTCGCCAAGCACCACACTGACCAGGTCCTCGGGAAACACCCGTTGCAGCAGGGCCTGCAAGGCCTGGCCAGTAGCCGGGGTGGCCTCGCTGAGCTTGAGCATGACCCGGTTGCCAGCGGCCAGGGCACAGGTGAGCGGGCCGATGGCGAGAAACAGCGGGTAATTCCACGGCACGATGATGCCGACAACGCCTAGCGGCTGGTAAAGCACCCGTGCGCTGGCCGGCTGGAATGCCAGCCCCACCGCCCGCCTGGAAGGGCGCATCCAGCGTTGCAGGTGGCGCTCGGCATGGCGTATGCCCTGCACCGAGGGCAGAAGCTCGGCCAGCAATGTTTCATCGGCGCTGCGCCCGCTGAAGTCGGCATCAATTGCTGCGATGAGCTGCTGCTGGTTGGCCAGCAGGGCCTCGCGCAAGCTTTTCAGCCACTGCCGCCGTTGTGTTGCCGGCGGCAGAGGGTTGCCGGCGAACGCCTGGCGCTGGGCGCTGAATGTCGCCTCCAGGGCGTGGTCGGCATGCACGGCAGGCAAGGCGATGGGCGAGGTCACGGCGGTCTCCTGGCTGAGCTTGAGGTTTCTAGAGTCTATACTCTAATTTCTGCGTTGGCGCGAGTATTACCCTTGCAGAGACCGGTGTATCAGCCGGGTGAATCGCCGTAAGATGAACCTTTATCAACGCCTGCAGACTGGGAGCTTGAGCATGGCCCCGCGCATGAAGACCCGAGAGCGCATCGTGCAGAACAGCCTGGAGCTGTTCAACCAGCAGGGCGAGAGATGCGTCAGTACCAACCACATTGCCGCACACATGGAAATTTCGCCCGGCAACCTGTATTACCACTTCCCTAACAAGCAGGCGATCATCGCGGTGTTGTTCAGCCAGTACGAAGAACTGGTGGACAGTTTCCTGCGCCCGCCGCAGGGGCGTGCGGCGACCGTGGAAGACAAGCGGTTCTACCTCAAGGCGCTACTGGCGGCGATGTGGAACTACCGCTTCCTGCACCGCGACCTGGAGCATCTGCTGGACAGCGATGCCGAACTGGCCGCCCGCTACCGGCGCTTCTCCGAGCGCTGCCTGCGCCAGGGCCAGGCGATCTATCGCGGCTTCGTCGAGGCAGGCATCCTGGCCATGGCGCCGGCGCAGATCGAATCGCTGACCATCAACGCCTGGATCGTGCTGACCTCGTGGGTACGTTTTCTCAGCACCACCCGCGAGCACTCCGCGCACCTGGGTGAAGAAGCCTTCATGCGCGGCGTCTACCAGGTACTGGTGCTGGAGCTGGGTTTCGTCACCGACAGTGCCCGCCACGCGGTGGACGCGCTGTGCCAGGAATTTCAGGTACCGTTCAACCAGGCCCTGGAGCTGTAACCCGGGGCGCCAGTGTCATTGCTTTGTGCCATTGATCAGGAGATTGTCATGCCCCTTGCGCAATTGATCACCCCGCAACAATTGGCCGAGCGTCTGGGCTCGCCCAAATCGGTGATCCTCGACTGCCGCTTTGCCCTTGAAGATGTCGACTATGGCCAACGCAGCTATGCGCAAGGGCACATAGCCGGTGCACATTTTGCCGACCTCGACCGCGATCTCAGCGGGCCGGTGAGCAAGGGGCGTACCGGGCGCCACCCGTTGCCCGATGCGCAGCGGCTGGTCGAGCGCTTGCGTGAGTGGGGTGTGGACAACGACAGCGAATTGGTGCTGTACGACGACGGCCCCGGCGCCTTTGCTGCCCGTGCCTGGTGGCTGCTGGTCTGGTTGGGCAAGCGCAGCGGCGTGGCGATTCTCGACGGTGGCCTGAAGGCCTGGCATGCAGCGCACCTGCCCCTGAGCCTGGACCCTGCACCCAAGCGCCAAGGCACGTTCAGCGGCAAGCCAGACCCCGCGCTGCTGATCGATGCCGACCACCTGGCCAAGCGCCTGGGCAATGCAGACCTGACCCTGATCGATGCGCGGGCATTGCCGCGTTTTCGCGGCGAGGTGGAGCCCATCGACCCGGTGGCAGGGCATATCCCCGGCGCGCAGTGCGCGGCGTTTACTGACAACCTGGGGCCCGACGGGCGCTTTTTGCCGGCCGATCAGCTCAGGCAGCGCTTTGCCGAAAAGCTGGCCGGGCGGGCACCGGAGCAAGTGGTGTCTTACTGCGGTTCGGGGGTGACGGCATGTCACAACCTGTTTGCACTGGCGCTGGCAGGTTACCCGCTGGGCAAGCTGTATGCCGGGTCGTGGAGTGAGTGGATCACTGATCCGGAGCATGGGGTGGCCACCGGCGAATAGGTACGTCTGCCGCGAGCAGGGCATGGAGGGACGTTACTGGCCCTCCACCAGCCACTGCGGAATCCGCCGTTCCAGGTAGTACCCGGGCCTGCGCAGGCTGCCATCGACAAAGCCCACATGGCCGCCGCGGCGGTGCAGCTCGAAACGGGTCTGGGGGGCCAGTTCCCGCGCGGTCGGCAAGCTGTGGCTGGACACGAACGGGTCGTCACTGGACTGAATGATCAGCGTTGGCGTGCGGTTCTGGCCAAGAAAGAAGTGGCTCGACGAGCGGCGATAGTAGTCGTGTACATCGCGAAAACCGTTCAAGGGGGCCGTGACCTTGCCGTCGAACTCCCAGAACGTGCGCAGGTTGCTCAGCTGGCCCAGGCGGTCGAGTTCGGCCAACCGGTCATGCTGGCCCTGGGCATGGAAGTGCCGCTGCTTGAGTTGTACATACGCCAGCATTTCGCGCATGAAGTGCGCCTGGTACACCTTGGAAAATCCCTGGCCGATGCGGTCTGCGCAGTGGTCCAGACGAAACGGTACCGAGACCGCTACCGCAGCCTCCAGCTGGCTGGCGACGCCGCTTTCACCCAGGTATTTCAACAACACGTTGCCGCCCAGCGAATAACCCACCGCATACAGCGGTGCCAGTGGGCGCTGGGCGCGCAGGTGGGCGATGATCTCCGCCAGGTCTTCGCTGGCGCCGGAGTGATAGCTTCGGGGCAACAGGTTGGGTTCGCCCGAACAGCCGCGCCAGTTCACCGCCACGCTGGCCCAGCCCCGCGCTTGCAGGGTTTGCTGCAAGCCCTTCACATAGGGTGAGTCAGAGGAACCGGTCAGCCCGTGCAACACCAGTACCAGCGGCGCCTGCGGCTGGTGCGGGCCATGCCAGTCCAGGTCGATGAAGTCGCCATCAGCCAGCCACAGGCGCTCCCGGTTGCGCGCAAGCGCTGGCAGCTTGCGCCACAGGGGGCCCCACAATGTTTGCAGATGCGGGTTGGACAGGCCGATGGCCGGACGGAAAGGGGCGCTGAAGCTAGGCATGCTGGGCGACTCGTGATGTGCCGGCCTAGAGTGCCACGAAACAGCGCCTTTGTACCTGCGCTATTGGTCGAGCGCGGTCGGTTTGGGTAATGGCAATTGCTCGGTAACCGGGCCGCTGGTGACGAATACCTGTGGGGCCTGCAACCAGACTTGCGCCGCTTCACGCAGGTTGGCAGGCGTAAGCGCCGACAGTCTAGCGAGGAAGGTGCCCAGGTGGTCTGGCGCCAAGCCCTGGTGGCTGTAGGTGGCCAAGGCCTGGGCCATTCTCGCGCGGTCTGCCAGGCTGTCGTGCAGTTTACCGGCGATCTGGTTCACCGCCATGTCGCATTCGGCCTGGCTGGGGCCGTGTTCACGCAGGCATGCCAGAATCGCCGACACCAGCGCGCCAGAGGCATCCCGGTACTGGGGGGCGATATCCCAGTGGATCTGCAACTGGCTGGCGGCATCCAGCGGCCTCAAGTCGCAGGAGATGGCGTAGGTGAGGTTGCGCAGGGTGCGCAATTCCTGGGTAAGGCGCGACTCGTAGCTACTGCCCAGGATTGCGTTGAGCAGATACAGGGCCGGGAACACCGGATCCTGGGCCGATACGTTCGTTGCAAGGGTGAGCGTTGCCTGGGTGGTACTGCTGGCCGCAGCGAGATTCAGGTCCAATGCCTGGTAGTCGGGAACCGATGGCGTGCGTTGCGCCGCCCAGCCTTGCGGCAGGGCCCGGACCAGGTCGTCGACAAGCTGCCGTGCTTCCTCGCGGGTCAGGTTGCCCACCAGGCCGATGTCGAGGTTGTTGGCCGAATACGCCTGTTGGTGGAACGCCCGGATCTGGTCATCGCCAATGCTGGCGATAGTCTGCGCCGTCAGGGTGGCCGCGTAGGGGTGGCCGCTGAAGATATGCGCGGTGGCCGCCTTGGTAATCCGCAGCAGCGGATGGTTGCCATACCTGGCCTGGCTGAATACGAGCCGTTCGCCGATTTTGGCCACATCGCCCGCGCGCAATGCCGGGCGGGCCAGCATCTCGGTCAGCAGTTGCATCGCGCTGTCGCGCAGTGCCGGCAGGCTCAGGGCGCGCAGGGTGACAAGGGCGCTGTCGTCGCTGATCCTCCTGCCCAGGATGGCGCCGAAACCGGCCATATCCTCGGCGAACCGCGTGGCGTCGAGTTGCCCGGTGCCTTGGTCGAGGCTGTACAGCACAAGTGCCGCAAGCCCAGGGTGGGCGCCGTCGAGTACGCTGCCTGCGCGAAAGCGTAATGCCAGGTCGAACATGGGCCGGTCATGGCGTGCGAGGAAGCTGACGCGGGTGCCTTCTGCCGTTCGCCAGTGCTCAGGGTGGGCCTGCAGGTCTGGAATGTGGCCAAGGTCGATACCCTGTGCCGAGTGCAGGTTGGCCATGGCCGCCAAGGCGGTGTCGTCAGCCGGGCCGTTGCACGTCAGCGGCAAGGGGGCCGGGGAGGGTACCTGGATCATGCTGTTGCTCCTGGCTGAAGGTAGCTGGTGGTCAACCGTTCGCGCCCCAGGTAGGCAAGTGCCACTTGCTGCACCTGTTGGCTGTCGAGGTCGCGGATGATCTGGATGTCTTGGTCCACGGCCGCGACGGCGATGCCGGCAGCGGCGGCCTCGCCGATTCGCTCGGCTTGGGCCACCTGGCTGTCAGTGAACAGGCGGCGGGCAAGCATGCGCAATTTCGCGCGTTCAAGCTCAGCAGTGGGCACCGCAGTGTTGCGCAGTGCTTCGAGGTGCTGGCAAACAGCGTGTGCAGCCTGTGCTGGCGTGCTGTTCATGCTGTTCACGTACGCTGACAGGGTCAGCAGCGTGTCACCCTGCAACAAGGGCTGATAGGTGATGCTGATGCCGGTGAGCAGGCGTTTGTCGCGCACCAGGTCACTGTAGAGCCTGGCGCTGAACCCCTCGGCCAGCACCTCGCGGATCAACTCGAGGGCAGGGGCGGTGGCTGCATCCGCGGCGGTGGCCCTGCTCGGAACGTTGAACGACATGAACAGCCCTTCGCGTAACCCGGGCAGGCTCACGGTTTGCGTGCGCGCCTGCAACGGCTGGGCTTGCCGTGGTGCGGGGCGCTTCGGCACTGGCGCGCTCGGCAGGCCGGCGAAGTGCTGCTCCACCTGGGTGCGCAGGGTTGCCAGGTCGATGCCGCCAACCACCACCAGCGTGGCGTTGTTGGGCCGGTACCAGGTTGCATACCAGGTTCGCAGCGTTTCCAGTCCTATATCGGCAAGGTCGGCCAGGGAACCGAAGCTCGGTTGCCCATAGGCATTGCCGCCATGGGCCAGCGCCAGGTGAAGGTCGTACGCCTGTTGGTCTGGGTGGTTGTCCAACTTGAGGCGCCTTTCGTCCTCGACGGCTTTCTTTTCCCGGTCCAGTTCTGCCTGGCCGAAGGTCGCGCTGTTCATGGCATCGGCCATGATCTCCAATGCGATTGGCAGACGAGCGACCGGCAGCGTTATCTCATACGCCGTCGCCTCTTCATGGGTGCTGGCATTGGCGTTGCCGCCCAGGCGGGCGATCACTCGCGAGTATTGGCCGGCGGCAAGTTTGCTGCTGCCTTCGAAAATCAGGTGTTCCAGGAGGTGGGACAGGTTGCTGTGGCCCGCGGGCTCATGGCTGGAACCCACGTGATACCAAAGTTGCACGGCGGCCAGCTGGTTGGTGTGGTCTGGCCGCAGGTAGACGGACAAACCGTTGCTCAGGGTGAAGTGCTGCAGTGGCAAGGGGCGGCTGAAGCCACAGATGCCAGTCCTGCCGAGACCTGGTCGAGGGTGACGGGCGCAGGTGAAGTCATCGCTGAAGTGCTCCGGTTGGGTGAACCGCAACAGCTTCAGCGAAATGGCACCGTAGGCAGCGCTACATAGTTAGCCCCGCTGCCACAGCGCGTAATACACCTGGCCGGTTTTTTTCTCGCGATGCAAACGCCAGTTGCCGGGCAGTTGCAGGGCCGATGGCGCTGCTTCGCTCTCGGTGTAGACCCAGGCTTGCTCGCTGAGCCACTGGTGCTGCTCCAGCAGGTTGCAGGCGTTGGCAAGCAGGTCCTGGTGGAATGGCGGGTCGAGGAACACCACGTCGAACTGCTGCTTGGCCGGGTTCTGCAAGTAGCGCAGGGCATCGGTTTGCAGGATTTGCCCGCGCGGGCAGCGGAGGATTTCCAGGTTGTTTTTCAGGTTGGCGATGGCCGCCGGGTTGCTGTCCAGTGCCACGGCGTCTTCGGCGCCGCGGGACAGGGCTTCGAGCACGAGGGCGCCACTGCCGGTGAAGGCGTCCAGTACCCGAGCGCCCTCGATGTAGGGCGCCAGCCAGTTGAAGACGGTTTCGCGCACACGGTCGGGCGTTGGCCGCAGGCCTTCACCTTCCGGCACCGCCAGGCGACGGCTGCGCCACTCGCCGGCGATGATGCGCAGGTGGCCCTGGCCCTTGCTTTGCGCGGTTTGTGGGCGGGCGGGAGGGGTGGATCTTGGCATTAGTGCTCCGGTACCCCGAGCGGCTGCTCGGAGGGCTTGTCAGTGGGTGCTGGCAGCGGTTTCTGTGGCACTTTCGGGCCAACGGTGACGATCACCAGTTTATCGGCTGACAGGTGTTTGTTCATGGCGGCCTTGACCTGCTCGACAGTGAGGGCCTGGGACTGCTGCATGAAGTCCTCCAGCCAGGTCAGCGGCAAGTTGTAGAAGCCGATGGCGCCCAGCTGGCCGACGATGCTGGCATTGCTGGCATTGGACAACGGGAAGCTGCCGGCCAGTTCGCGCTTGGCATCGTCCAGCTCCTGCTGGGTGGGGCCGGTCTTGAGGTAGTCGGCGAGAATGCCCTGGACCAGCTTGAGCGTGCCCTCGCTGAGTTCGGCGCGGGTTTGCAGGTTGATCATGAACGGGCCGCGCACCTGCATCGGGCTGAAGACCGAGTAAACGCCGTACGTCAGGCCGCGTTTTTCCCGCACTTCGCTCATCAGCCGGGTACCGAAAGCACCGCCGCCGAGGATCTGGTTACCCAGCGACAGTGCAGGCCAGTCCGGGTCCTGGCGGTCGATGCCAAGCTCGGCCAGCATCAGGTGGGTCTGCTTGGACGGGAAATCGATGTGGGTCAGGCCGGGCTTGGCTTCGGCCGGCTGCGCCGGCGCGGGCAGCGCCGGGCCTTTGGGTAGCCCGGCGGACACCTGGGCGGCGATGGCTTCGGCTTCGGTGCGGCTGAGGTCGCCGACCAGGGCGATCACGGCGTTGCCACCGGTGTAGGCCTTGGCATGGAAAGCGCGCAGTTGGGCCAGGCCGATGCCGTTGATGCTTTCGGCAGTGCCATCGCTGGGGTGGGCGTAGGGGTGGTCGCCATAGAGGTTGGTGAACAGCGCTTTGCCAGCGATTTTGCCAGGGTTCTGCTTCTCGTACTCGAAGCCGGCCAGCATCTGGTTCTTGATGCGCTTGAGCGCGTCTTCAGGGAAGCTCGGCTTGCCGGCGACCTCGGTGAACAGCTTGAGCGCCGGCTCGCGCTTGTCCTTGGCGCTGAGGCTGCGCAGCGAGGCCACGGCCATGTCACGGTAGGAGCCGTTGCCAAAGTCTGCGCCCAGGCTCTCGAAACCTTCGGCGATGGCGGTCACGTCCTTGCCGGCCACGCCTTCGTTGAGCATGGCGTTGGTCAAGGCAGCCAGGCCTGGCGTGCCGCCGTCCTGGCTGCTGCCGGCGGCAAAGGTCACGCGCAGGTCGAACATCGGCAGCTCGCGCGCCTCGACGAACAGCACCCGGGCCCCTTCGGCGGTGTTCCAGTGCTGGATGTTCAGCTGGCGCCGGCTCGGCGCCTTGCCGTCCAGCTCGGCCAGCGACTGCAGGGTGTTGGCCGGCCGGGCCGCGGTGTTGTCGGCCTTGGCGGCGTTGTCGGCCAGGGCCGGGGCAGCCAGCACCGCTGCCAGCGCCAGGGCGCGGATACCGGTGGCCAACAGGGTTGGGCGTGGTGCGCGACGATCACTCATGAGCGGACTCCTCGGGCAGTACATGGGCAACGCTCAGGCGTTCGCGGGTGAAATAGGTGCGCGCGGCGTTCTGGATGTCCTGCGGGGTAACGCGCTTGAGCTCGTCCAGTTCGCTGTCGATCAGCTTCCAGGACAGGCCGACGGTTTCCAGTTGGCCGATGGTGGTGGCCTGGCTGCTGATGGAGTCGCGGTCATAGACCAGGCCGGCGATAACCTGGGCGCGTACGCGCTCCAGTTCTTCGGCGCTGGGCGGGGTGGTCTTCAGTTCGTCGAGCAGTTGCCACACGCCCTTCTCGACGTCGGCCAGGGTTTTCTGCTTCTGAACGTTCGGCGTGGCCGAAATAAGGAACAGGCTGTCGCCACGGGTAAAGGCGTTGTAGCTGGACGAAGCACCGGCCACCAGCTCCTGGCCACGCTCCAGGCGCGCCGGCATGCGGGCGCTGTAGCCGCCGTCGAGCAGCGCCGAGATCAGGCGCAGGGCGTGTACGGTGCGGGGGTCCTTGGCCGTGGCCAGGCCGGGCACGTTGAACCCGTAGATCAGGCTCGGCAGTTGGGTGCGCACGTGCAGGGTCAGCTGGCGCTGGCCGGGTTCTGCGAGTTCCAGTGGCAGCTTGGCCGGTGGCACGGTGCGCTTCGGAATGCTGCCGAAGTACTTCTGCGCCAGGCCTTTGACCTCGTCGGGGGTGACATCGCCGACCACCACCAAGGTGGCATTGTTGGGGGCATACCAGGACTCGTACCAGTGGCGCAGTTCCTCGACCTTCATGCGCTCCAGGTCGGCCATCCAGCCGATGGTCGGGGTATGGTAGCCGCTGGCAGGGTAGGCCATGGCGCGGAACAGCTCGAAGGCCTTTGCAGTGGGCTGATCGTCGGTACGCAGGCGGCGCTCTTCCTTGATGACCTCGATTTCCTTGCTGAATTCGTCGGCTGGCAGGCGCAGGCTGGCCAGGCGGTCTGCCTCCAGTTCCAGGGCTACGGGCAGGCGGTCACGCGCCAGCACCTGGTAGTAGGCGGTGTAGTCGTCGCTGGTGAAGGCGTTCTCTTCGGCGCCCAGGTCGCGCAGCACGCGTGAAGCTTCGCCGGGGCCGAGCTTGGCGCTCCCCTTGAACATCATGTGCTCCAGGGCGTGCGACAGGCCGGTCTGGCCCGGGGTTTCGTAGCTGGAACCGACCTTGTACCAGATCTGCGAGACCACCACCGGGGCACGGTGGTCTTCGCGCACCACGACCTTGAGGCCGTTGTCGAGGATGAATTCGTGGGTGGGTTGCACATCGGCGGCGAAGGCCGCGAGCGGCAGGCAGAGCGTGCCGAGCAACAGGCCAGCGGCGCGGCGGGCTAGAGCATTCATACGGTGTTTAACCTGTTCGGCGGCCCGCTGGGTTTAGCGTCGACGGGCCAGGAGGTGCTAGGATACTGATCCGGTTGCCTGGCGACCATGCCTGTCGCCGTTCTGGCCCACAGGACACTAAGACAAAACATTGCGCATGAACCAGCCGGCTTCAAGATAGTCTGTTCTGCGTAGAGAGAATTCCCGATCCGCCGTAGCTGGCGCATCGCTACCCTGAGATAGCCGTCTTCCATGTTTGGTTCCAACGACGACAAGAAAGCGCCGGCCGAGGCTGGTGAAAAGAAAGGCCTGTTCAGCTGGTTTCGCAAGAAGCCGCAACAACCTGTGGACGCTGGCGTTCCCGCCAGTGAAGCCCCCGCTGTCGAGCAACCTGTAGCCGCTCCGGTCGAGGCCCCCGCTGCTGAAGCGCCGCAGCCTGAGGCGCCCGCGCCTGCCCCGGCAGCCGAAGCGCCGGCGCCGGTCGCTGTGCAGCCGTTGCCGGCCGCTGAACCCGAGCCGCTGGTTTCCCCGCCGCCGGTAGCGCCCGCGCCGCAACCCGTTGCCCCTGCGCCGGTGCCAGCGGCTGTAGTGGACGTCGCCCGTACCGAGCCTGCGCCGGTCAGCAACCTGGTACTGCCGGTGGCCGAAGAGCCGGTAGCGCTGGTGCCGGACCTGGAACCCAAGGCGCCACCGGCGATCCCCGAGCGCCCTGCACCTGAGGTGGTTGCCCCGCCGGCCGTGGCTGCCACAGCCGTGGAGGTCGCGCCAGAGCCAGCGGCAGCGCCGGGCGAACAGGCCAAGCCTGGCTTCTTTGCCCGCCTCAAGCAGGGCCTGTCGAAGACCAGTGCCTCCATTGGCGAGGGGATGGCCAGCCTGTTCCTGGGCAAGAAAGTCATCGACGACGACTTGCTCGACGAGATCGAAACGCGCCTGCTGACCGCCGACGTGGGCGTGGAAGCCACGTCGACCATCGTCCAGAACCTGACCCAGAAAGTCGCCCGCAAGCAACTGGCCGATGCCGACGCCCTGTACAAGTCGCTGCAGGAAGAGCTGGCGGCATTGCTGCGTCCGGTCGAGCAGCCACTGAAAGTGCAGGCGCAGAACAAGCCCTACGTGATCCTGGTGGTGGGCGTGAACGGCGCCGGCAAGACCACCACCATCGGCAAACTGGCGAAAAAACTGCAACAGGAAGGCAAGAAGGTGATGCTGGCCGCCGGCGATACCTTCCGCGCCGCAGCGGTCGAGCAGTTGCAGGTGTGGGGTGAGCGTAACCAGATTCCGGTCATCGCCCAGCACACCGGTGCCGACTCCGCATCGGTCATTTTCGACGCCGTGCAGGCCGCCAAGGCCCGCGGCGTGGACGTGCTGATCGCCGACACCGCCGGCCGCCTGCACACCAAGGACAACCTAATGGAGGAGCTGAAGAAGGTGCGCCGGGTCATCGGCAAGCTCGACGCCGAGGCGCCGCACGAGGTGCTGCTGGTGCTCGACGCCGGTACCGGGCAGAACGCCATCAGCCAGGCCAAGTACTTCAACCAGAGTGTCGAATTGACCGGCCTGGCCCTGACCAAGCTCGATGGCACCGCCAAGGGCGGGGTGATCTTCGCCCTGGCCAAGCAGTTCAAGTTGCCGATCCGCTTCATCGGTGTCGGCGAAGGCATCGACGACCTGCGCACCTTCGAAGCGGAGCCTTTCGTCAAGGCTCTGTTCGCCGAGCGAGACTGACCATGATCCGATTCGAACAGGTTGCCAAGCGCTATCCCAATGGTCATGTCGGTTTGCATGAGCTGAGTTTCCGGGCGCGCCGGGGCGAGTTCCTGTTCGTCACCGGCCACTCGGGCGCCGGCAAGAGCACCTTGCTGCGCCTGCTGCTGGCCATGGAGCGCCCGACCAGCGGCAAGCTGATGCTGGCCGGGCAGGATCTGGGCCAGATCAGCAACGCCCAGATCCCGTTCCTGCGCCGGCAGATCGGCGTGGTGTTCCAGAACCATCAACTGTTGTTCGACCGCACGGTGTTCAACAACATTGCCCTGCCGCTGCAGATTCTGGGCTTGTCCAAGGCCGAGATCGCCAAGCGCGTCGATTCCGCCCTGGAGCGCGTGTCGCTGGCCGACAAGGGCGAGCTGTTCCCGGCTGACCTGTCCACCGGGCAGCAGCAGCGGGTCGGCATTGCCCGGGCAATCGTCCACCAGCCCGCGCTGCTGCTGGCTGATGAACCCACCGGTAACCTCGACCCGCGGCTGGCCGCAGAAATCATGGGGGTATTCGAGGACATCAACCGCCTGGGTACTACGGTTTTGATCGCCAGCCACGACCTGGCACTGATTGCGCGCATGCGTCACCGCATGCTGACCTTGCAGCGCGGCCGCTTGATCGGCGATGGGGAGGCCGGGCAATGAGCACTACACGTACGCCAAAGGTTTCCGAGCGCGTTGCGCCGAAGCCAGCCGACCCGCAGCCGGCGAAGAAAAAACGCGGCGAAGACGATGACGGCCCGGATTTCCGCACGTTGTTGCACGCCTGGCTGGAAAGCCACCGTGCCAGCCTGGCTGACAGCCTGCGCCGGCTGGGCAAGCAGCCGATCGGCAGCTTCTTCACCTGCCTGGTGATGGCCGTCGCGCTGAGCATGCCGATGGGCCTGTCGTTGCTGTTGAAGAACGTCGAGCAACTGGGCGGTTCGTGGCAGCGCGCGGCGCAGATTTCGCTGTACCTCAAGCTGGATGCCGGCAGCCGTGATGGCGAGGCGCTGCGTGACGAGATCAAGGGCATGCCCGGCGTGGCAGATGCGCAGTATGTCAGCCGCGAGCAGGCGCTGGAGGAATTCCAGCAGCAGTCCGGTCTGGGCGAGGCCTTGCGCGAGCTGCCGGAAAACCCGCTGCCAGGTGTGGTGGTAGTCACCCCGACCGAGGTCGACAAGCCCGCCCTTGAAGCCTTGCGTCAGCGCCTTGCGGAGCTGCCGCGGGTGGATGTGGCGCAACTGGACCTGGTCTGGGTCGAGCGGCTGGCGGCGATCCTCAAGCTGGGTGACCGGTTCGTCTTCGGTCTGGCGGTGATGCTTATTTCTGCACTGCTGTTAGTAATCGGTAACACAATTCGTCTACATATCGAAAACCGCCGCATCGAGATCGAAGTGATCAAGCTGGTCGGCGGCACCGACGCCTACGTACGCCGGCCTTTCCTATACATGGGCGCATTGTATGGCCTGGGTGCAGGGCTGCTGGCGTGGGGGATCCTGGCGTTTGGCCTGAACTGGCTGAACGAGGCGGTGGTAGGGCTTTCCGGGCTATACGGCAGTGACTTCGCCCTGGGCGGAGTGCCGGGGTCCGATGGTCTGTCGCTCTTGATCGGAGCGGTGTTGTTGGGGTATATCGGTGCATGGATTGCAGTCGCCCGCCACTTGAACGAGCTGGCACCGCGATAGTTTTTACAGGCCAGCATTGACATTTTGTTCACGATGGAACTTGTACCGTCGTTCCAGGTCAATGTTGGCAGCGCCCAAAAAGCGCGAGTCTAGTAAGTCGGAGGTTCTTGAATGACCACATCGTTGCAACCTGCCTATGCCTTGGTACCCGGTGCAAACCTGGAAGCCTATGTGCACACGGTCAACAGCATCCCGCTGCTGACGGTCGAGCAGGAGCGTGATCTGGGCGAGCGTCTCTATTATCAGCAGGATGTCGAGGCCGCTCGTCAAATGGTGATGGCCCACCTGCGTTTCGTCGTACATATCGCCCGTAGCTATGCTGGCTATGGGCTGGCCCAGGCTGACCTGATTCAGGAAGGCAACGTTGGCCTGATGAAGGCCGTCAAACGCTTCAACCCTGAAATGGGCGTGCGCCTGGTGTCGTTCGCCGTGCACTGGATCAAGGCCGAGATCCACGAGTTCATCCTGCGCAACTGGCGCATCGTCAAGGTGGCTACCACCAAGGCCCAGCGCAAGCTGTTCTTCAACCTGCGCAGCCAGAAGAAGCGCCTGGCCTGGTTGAACAACGACGAAGTGCATCGCGTGGCGGAGAGCCTTGGCGTCGAGCCGCGTGAAGTGCGCGAGATGGAAAGCCGCCTCAGCGGGCAGGACATGGCGTTCGACCCGGCAGCGGAAGCTGACGACGACAGCGCGTTCCAGTCCCCTGCGCATTACCTGGAAGACCACCGGTACGACCCGGCGGTGCAACTGGAGGATGCCGACTGGAGCGACAACTCCACCAGCAACCTGCACGAAGCGCTGCAAGGGCTGGACGAGCGCAGCCGCGACATTCTCTACCAGCGCTGGTTGGCTGAAGAGAAGGCCACCCTGCATGAGCTGGCAGACAAGTACAGCGTTTCGGCTGAGCGGATTCGCCAGCTGGAGAAGAATGCGATGAACAAGGTCAAGGCACTGATCGCAGCCTGATCGGGCCTTTGTTGCACAGAAAAGCCGCTGGCTCCGACGGAGCGAGCGGCTTTTTCATTTGTGCCGGCACTGCATTCAAAGCTTTCTGGATGAGTCGAGCTGCATCAGGTAGCTGGGGCCACCCAGCTGGCTCATTTGCCGGCGAATCCACCCGGCACGGCTTGCCACGTAGGCGCTCGGCCGGCTGGCACTCCACTTGATCGGGCTGGGCAATACTGCGGCCAGTTGCGCTGCCTGCTGGCGGGTGAGCTGGCTGGCATCGACACCAAAGTGATAGCGCGCCGCCGCCTGGGCGCCGAATACGCCTTTGCCCCACTCGGCGCTGTTCAGGTAAACCTCGAGAATGCGTTCCTTGGACCAGAGCAGTTCGATCAGTGCCGTGAACCACGCTTCCAGCCCTTTGCGGAACCAGCTGCGCCCCGACCACAGGAACAGGTTCTTGGCCACTTGCTGGGTCAGGGTGCTGGCGCCACGAATGCTGCCGCCGCGCTCGTTGTAGGCCAGCGCAGCCTGGATAGCCGGGATGTCGAAGCCCCAGTGGCTGGCGAACTTCTGGTCTTCGCCGGCAATGACCGCGACCTTGAGTTCATCGGAGATGTTCTGCCACGGCTCCCAGTCGCGCTGCAGGTCGATGGGGTCGCCATTGACCCAGGATTGCACCTTGCGCTCGACCATCAGCGCCGTGCCGGGCGGGGGCACCCAGCGGAACACCAGCACCAGCACGATGCTGCAGGCAGCGAACCAGAGCAGGGCAAGGAAGAGGCGGCGAATAAGGGATGGCAGCATGACGATGGCTTGGCCGTACGGGTGGAAGGGGCCATTATACAGACCCGATCCAAGGAGTCGTCCCATGCTTCGCAGCTTCCTGATGCTTGCCGCCTTTTTCGGCTTTACCGGAGTCGCACTGGGTGCCTTCGCCGCCCACGGCCTGAAAAACCGGCTGACGGCCGACTACCTGGCGGTGTTCCACACCGGCGTGACCTACCAACTGGTGCATGCGCTGGCGATTCTTGCGGTTGCCGTGCTCTCGGCGCACCTGCCCGGGCGCCTGGTGGGCTGGGCCGGTGGGCTGTTTGCGGTGGGTATCGTGCTGTTCTCCGGCAGCCTGTACCTGCTGGCCCTCAGCGGCCTGACCAAGCTGGGCATCATCACCCCGATCGGCGGCCTGTGCTTCCTGGCCGGCTGGCTATGCCTGGGGTTGGCGGCCTGGCGGCTGGGCTGACCAGCTGGTCCACAATCGCGACTAATGGCGCGCACCGCCCTTGGGTTGCGGGGCGGTTCGGCGCTAGAATGCGGGCCCCAAAGAATAATGGTGGCCGTGCGCATGCGCATTCAACTGAACGGTGAACCTTACGAACTGCCTGCCGGCGAGAGCGTTGCAGCCCTGCTGACGCGCCTGGAGCTCAGTGGGCGCCGCATTGCCGTGGAACTGAACCTGGATATCGTGCCGCGTAGCCAGCACGAGAGCACCCTGCTGAACGACGGCGACCAGGTCGAAGTGGTCCACGCGATCGGTGGCGGCTGACAGCAGTCTGGTGGTTCACAAGCAAGCCCTGCAACCTTTTCCCGAGGAACAACGATGAGCAACGTTCGCAGCGACAAGCCCTTCATTCTGGCCGGGCGCACGTTCCAGTCGCGCCTGCTGGTCGGCACCGGCAAATACCGTGACATGGAAGAGACCCGCCTGGCTACCGAGGCCTCGGGTGCCGAGATCGTCACCGTGGCCGTGCGCCGGACCAACCTTGGCCAGAATGCGGGCGAGCCGAACCTGCTCGACGTGTTGTCGCCCGACAAGTACACCATCCTGCCCAATACCGCAGGCTGCTTCGACGCCACCGAGGCCGTGCGTACCTGCCGCCTGGCCCGCGAGCTGCTGCAAGGCTACAAGTCCCACGAGTCGCGGACCTTGGTCAAGCTCGAAGTGCTGGCGGACCAGAAGACCCTGTTCCCCAATGTGATCGAAACCCTCAAGGCCGCCGAAGTGCTGGTCAAGGATGGTTTCGACGTGATGGTCTACACCAGCGATGACCCGATCATTGCCCGCCAGCTGGCTGAGGCGGGCTGCATCGCGGTGATGCCGTTGGCCGGCCTGATCGGCACGGGCCTGGGTATCTGCAACCCGTACAACCTGCAGATCATCCTGGAAGAATCGAAAGTCCCGGTGCTGGTCGATGCCGGCGTGGGCACCGCTTCCGACGCCACTATCGCCATGGAAATGGGCTGCGAGGCGGTGCTGATGAACTCGGCCATTGCCCACGCCCAGCAGCCGGTGTTGATGGCCGAAGCCATGAAGCACGCCATCGTGGCCGGTCGCATGGCCTACCTGGCCGGCCGGATGCCGAAAAAACTCTATGCCAGCGCCTCTTCGCCGCTGGATGGTCTGATCAAGTAAGAGCCCCAGATGACTGATTTGCAAGATACGCCGATCGCCGCCGACGGCGACCAGCGCCCACACCGCCGCATCAAGAGTTTCGTGATGCGTGCCGGGCGCATGACCGAAGGCCAGCAACGCGGCCTGGACCAAGGCGGCCCGCTGTACATCCTGCCGTTGGCCGACAGCCCGGTGGACTACGACCAGGTATTCGGCCGTTGCGCGCCGCGTACCCTGGAGATCGGTTTCGGTATGGGGCATTCCCTGCTGGAAATGGCCGCCGCCGCGCCGGAGCAGGACTTCATTGGTGTGGAAGTACACCGCCCCGGTGTTGGTGCGCTGCTCAATGGTGTGCTGACCCAGGGTTTGAAGAACCTGCGGGTGTATGACTGCGATGCCATCGAAGTGTTGAACCGCTGCGTGGCCGACAACAGCCTCGACCGCCTGATGCTGTTCTTCCCCGACCCTTGGCACAAGGCGCGCCACCACAAGCGCCGTATCGTGCAGCTGGAGTTCGCCGAGCTGGTACGGCGCAAGCTCAAGCCCGGTGGCGTGTTCCACATGGCCACCGACTGGGAGCCGTATGCCGAGTACATGCTGGAAGTGATGAGCGCTGCGCCGGGCTATCGCAACCGCGCAGCAGACGGTACCTACGTGCCGCGCCCCGAAGAGCGCCCGATCACCAAGTTCGAACGCCGCGGCGAGCGGCTGGGGCATGGGGTGTGGGATTTGAAGTTCGAGAAGGTGGACTGATCGGCTGAATCGGCCTTTCGGTAGGCTGTGGCCTGTAGAAATGCAGGCCAAAAAAAAACCGCTCTGAGATGAGCGGTTTTTTGTGTGAGCAAAAGGACTGAGTATCCTTCGCTTCAAGGCTTCACTGAAAGCTCTACACAGTCAGGTGATCATAGGCACCTTCAGAAGCAGGGTCAATGTGCGGAAATACCCGGCATCAAGTGTGTCGAAGCAGTTAACAGTCTCGGTCAAGTAGACCGGGTATCATCTAGCTGCTCCTGTGAGAGTCCATTCAGTGATGGGTCGGGTTGTCTGGAGGCTCGCCCGGATTTTGATCTTGCTCAAGACCGTTCGGGACTTCATGCGCGACCACTTCGATGACGCCCGTTAAAGGCTAGTCAAGTGGTAGGGCTGCCCTGGTTTGCCGGGGCAGCTTTTAGAATCTGCGCCCCGCTTGTTTCCTGCGCTGATCAACTAGCGCGATCGGTGTAGGAGCGGCCTTGCGTCGCGATGGGCTGCAAAGCAGCCCCGGCTATCTCAAGCCTTCTGCTGGCAGTGCCGACCTCTTCGCGGGTAAACCCGCTCCTACAGTGATCGCGCCAGCTTCTGGAAACTGGGCAAGACAGAATGTCCCACAAGCGTTCAGCCCCAGGCTGTGGCTCAGCCGCGCCGGTCGGCCACCACGCCAATCAGCACCACGACCACCAGCAGCACCGGCGCCAGTGCGTAGTTGTTGAACTGGCTCAGCCCCTTCACCACCCAGGGTGTGGCATAGATCAGTGCCGCGCCGCTGCCGACCATCACCATCACCGCCATGAACGGTACGCGCAGGGCGCCACCCAGGCTGCCCAGTCGTTGTTCGGCCCAGCTTTTGACGTCGCTGCCGAACAGCACCAGCAGGCAGCCTACCAAGGCCAGCGAAATTTCTGACAGGTTGCCGCGGCTCCAGCGGGAAACCGTCGCGAGCAGATCAAGTACCAGATCCATGGGTCATCCTTAGGTCAAGAAATACTGCAGCAGGTCATTGAGGAATAGC